>JAAYQK010000365.1 GCA_012519325.1 Gracilibacteraceae bacterium
GCACAGAGAGGGATAGTATATATTGATGAGATTGATAAGATTGCAAGAAAATCTGAGAATCCTTCAATAACAAGAGATGTATCCGGTGAAGGAGTGCAGCAGGCTCTTCTCAAGATTCTTGAAGGTACCGTGGCAAGTGTTCCTCCTCAGGGAGGGAGGAAGCATCCTCATCAGGAGTTTATACAGATTGATACTACAAATATATTGTTTATATGCGGCGGAGCTTTTGACGGCCTTGAGAAGATAATAATGAACAGAATAGGCAAAAAATCAATGGGCTTTGTTGCTGATATACAGTCCAGAGATCATCAGGATATTGGGGAGATACTGAAAAAGATTATGCCCGAGGATTTGTTGAAATTTGGCCTAATACCTGAGTTTGTAGGAAGGATTCCGATAATAGTGACGCTAAACCCTCTGGATAAAAATGCATTGGTAAGGATACTTACTGAGCCGAAGAATGCTCTGGTCAAACAGTATCAGAAACTTTTTGAGCTTGATAATGTGGAGCTTGAATTCGAAGATGAGGCGATTGAAGAAATTGCACAGAAAGCTTTGGACAGAAAGACGGGTGCAAGGGGCTTGAGGGCAATATTCGAGGAGAATATGCTCAATGTAATGTTTGAAATTCCATCCAGAGATGATATAGACAAATGTATAGTAAGAAAAGAAACTATATTGGACAATAAAGAACCTGATATAATATACCTTGAGCCCGGAACGAAGAAAGCCGTGAAAAAACAGTCCAGGAAGGGCCAGAAGGCACGGAGAGGTACGGCATAAATATTAAAAAAAAGGGAGACATAAAGTCCCCCTTTTTTAATTGCGAAAACTTCCTTCATACCAGTTTTCAGGAGGAATTTCTATGATACAGCAGTTTATTTCCTTTATATCTACTTCAGCATGCTTTGAGACATCGCTGCTAATTTTTTGCAGCAGCAGCTTTTTAGTCTCGCTGTTTCCGATGGGATACATGGTTATTTCAATATATACAAAATTGGCGTTTCTGCTTTCATGTGCACATCTAAGCTGAGGAGGGGTTTCATACAGAATTACCTGTCCAATCCGTTGGTCGATGCCCAGAAACTCCACTAATGATTTTCTGACTTCCTTTACCAGTATGGGTTTCTGAAAAGGAAGAACTGTCGAGGATATATGAATTTTTACAGTCGGCATTTAAACACCTCCCAAACAGAAAAATCCGGTTACTTAACATTATTCAATAGAATAGCCAATTATTCTTGTATAGCTGAGGATTTTGAAAAAAGCCGCTGGACCAATGTGAATACTTTTGTGCGTTCAATATAATAATATAATTGAATTCGCACTATGCGTTCTGCATATGAGAGGGAGGAAGACATTATGTCACAATTGCTTATAATCATCCAGCTTTTTTTCGTTGTTGTAATAGGAATGTATTTTCTGAATCTTTTAAGAGGGCAGCAGGGAAATAAAACTGCATTAGAGAAAGAATCACGAAAAGAAATGGAGAAGCTACAAAATATGAGAAATATTCAGCTTACAAAGCCGCTGTCCGAGATTACCCGGCCCTCTGATTTCAGCGAAATAATAGGTCAGGAGAACGGCATAAAGGCTTTAAGGGCAGCAATATGCAGCCCGAATCCTCAGCATGTAATAATCTACGGTCCTCCCGGAGTAGGGAAAACAGCAGCTGCCAGGCTCATACTGGAGGAGGCAAAAAAGACTCTTAACTGTCCCTTTCGGCAGGATGCAAAATTTATTGAGGTGGATGCCACAACTGTGAGATTTGATGAAAGAGGAATTGCAGATCCTCTCATTGGTTCGGTCCATGATCCTATTTATCAAGGAGCAGGTGCGATGGGAGTAGCAGGGATTCCCCAGCCCAAAATAGGCGCGGTAACCAAAGCTCATGGAGGAATACTCTTCATAGATGAGATTGGAGAACTGCACCCCATTCAGATGAATAAGCTGCTGAAAGTTCTGGAAGACAGAAAGGTATTTCTGGAGAGTGCATATTACAGTTCTGAGGACACCAATATACCTTCTCATATACATGATATGTTTCAAAACGGTTTACCGGCCGATTTCAGGCTTATAGGGGCTACTACAAGAGGCACTGAGTCAATTCCGCCTGCACTCCGGTCAAGATGCCTGGAGATATACTTCAGGTCATTGACTTCAGATGAAATTAAAGGGGTAAGTTCCAATGCCCTGGGTAAAATTAAATTCGACAGTGAGGAAGGGGTGTTGGACCTCATAGGGAAGTATGCTACAAACGGAAGAGAAGCTGTAAATATAATTCAAACTGCAGTTGGCATTAATATAAATGAAAATAGGAGTAAAGTTGCTGTAAGAGATATTGAATGGGTTATTAACAATGGACAGTATAGTCCAAGACCAGAAAAAAAGATAAATGATGAACCCCAGATAGGCTATGTAAACGGACTTGCGGTATATGGGCCTAATATGGGCACTCTTATGGAAATAGAGGCAATTGCTGTAAGAACCAGTCGGGGAACAGGCCGGCTGCTGGTCACGGGAATAGTTGAGGAAGAAGAGATAGGCTCCAAAGATGGAAGGACTATCAGGAGAAGAAGCATGGCCAAGGCTTCAACCGATAATGTGATTACAGCAATTAGAAAGTATCTGTGTATAGATCCGGGCGAATATGATATTCACCTGAATTTTCCCGGCGGTATACCGGTGGATGGGCCTTCTGCAGGTATTGCAATAGCAACGGCCATATACTCTGCAATAACCAATAGTTATGTGGACAACAAGATTGCAATGACAGGAGAAATATCCATCAGAGGGAAAATAAAAGGTGTGGGAGGCATTATTCCCAAGATTGAAGCTGCTGTCCATGCGGGGGTAAAAAGAGTTATCATACCCAAGGAAAACTGGCAGGAGATATTCAATACTTATGATATTGAAGTGATACCGGTGGAGAGTATTGTAGAGGCTGTCAACATAGCCACTATGAGGCAGGCGGAAGTAAAACATTTGAAAGCTCAGTCCGCTGAAGGGAATTTATTAACTGTATCTGCCATAAGCAAAACTCCTACAATACAAATATAAGTGGTAAAGAATTTTGTACCGGAAGCAGGTATCCTGCGCATAATAATGAGGTAAGGGGGGATATCTTTTCCAATAATATTGATAAAAACTATTCATAAAGATATAATAGATTAGACAACAGCTGTTTAATCTGATATTGAACGGTATTACAGGAGTTGATGAAATGCAGAGAAGAAAAGAAGATATTAGAAGACTGCCGTTACTGCCGCTGAGAGGCTTGAGTATTTTTCCGTACATGGTTTTGCACTTTGATGTAGGCAGGGAAAAGTCAATAAGAGCATTGGAAGAGGCTATGATAAATGATCAGCTTATTTTTCTGGTTACCCAAAAGGATGCCCATACTGATTTGCCTTCGGTGGATGATTTTTATAAAGTAGGAACCATATCAAAGATAAAACAGCTTCTTAAGCTGCCAGGAGATACTATAAGGGTGCTTGTTGAGGGAATCAACAGAGCGGAGATTAAAGAGACAATATCTGAGGACACTTATTTCCTTGTGGATGTAATAGAATACCAGAGTGTGCAGGAATCGGAAGACCTGGAACTGGAAGCTTTGCGAAGAAGCGTGATGGAGGTTTTTGATGAATATATCAAAGCAAATCCCAAGGTTGCGCCGGAAACGCTTATCACGGTATCGGACATAGATGATGCTTGCAGATTTGCAGATGTGGTAGCCTCAAACCTTACAATCAAGATAGAAGAGAAGCAGGAAATACTATATTTGTTTGATGTGAAGGAAAGAATGCAGAAAATATTCGAGATACTCTCCAAGGAACTTGAAATACTTGAAATAGAGAGAAAGATAAACTTCAGAGTCAGGAAGCAGATAGACAAGTCCCAGAAAGAATATTATCTGAGAGAACAGCTTAAGGCTATACAAAGGGAACTGGGTGAAAAGGAAGGCCATGCGGAAGAAATAGAGCAGTATACCGAAAAACTTTCAAAGCTTGAAGTGCCCGATGAGGTAAAGGAAAAGGTGGAAAAGGAGCTGGATAGGCTGTCCAAGATGTCTCAGGGTTCCCCTGAGGTAAGTGTAACAAGGACTTATCTGGATTGGATTTTTGATTTGCCTTGGAACACTTTGACTGAAGACAACCTTGATATAAAGAACGCAAGGAAAGTGTTGGACGAGGATCATTACGGACTTCAGAAGGTTAAGGAAAGAGTTCTTGAATATATGGCCATAAGGCAGCTTTCCAATAACATGAAGGGACCCATATTGTGCCTGGTGGGGCCGCCGGGAGTCGGAAAGACATCTATAGCCAGGTCCATTGCAAGGGCAATGGGAAGGAAGTTTGCCAGAATGTCTTTGGGAGGAGTTCGTGATGAAGCAGAAATAAGGGGACATAGAAGGACATATATCGGAGCTATTCCGGGACGTATAATATATTCAATAAAGCAGGCAGGTTCAAGGAATCCTTTGTTCCTCTTCGATGAAATAGACAAGTTGGCCAGCGACTTCAGAGGGGATCCGGCTTCTGCTCTGCTTGAAGTCCTTGATGCTGAGCAAAACAAGGAATTCAGGGATCATTATCTGGAACTGCCCTTCGATCTTTCAAGAGTTATGTTTTTAACCACTGCAAACTCAGTGGATACAGTACCTGCAGCACTGCTGGACAGGATGGAAGTAATAAATATTTCAGGCTATACGGAAGAGGAAAAGCTTCATATAGCTGCCGATTACCTGGTACCCAAACAGATTAAAGAGCATTCACTGAAGGACGAAAACGTCATCATTTCCGAGGCTACTATAAAAGCAGTTATTAACGGTTACACAAGAGAAGCAGGGGTAAGGAACCTGGAGCGTGAGATTGCAAACATTATAAGAAAAAGTGCAACTCAGATAGTGGAAAACAATAAAAAAAGGGTCAGAGTAACTCCTGCCAATCTGAAAAAGTATCTTGGAATTCCAAAATACAGACATGATTTAATAAACCAGAAGAATGAGATAGGTGTGGTTGCAGGACTGGCCTGGACACCTGTGGGCGGAGATACATTGTTTATTGAGGTTTCCGTAATGCCCGGCACAGGGAAGCTTGAACTTACGGGGCATCTGGGAGATGTTATGAAGGAATCCGCAAGAGCGGGCTTAAGCTATATTCGTTCCAGGTCCGAAGAATTAGGTATCGATAAAGGATTTACTAAGAATATGGACATCCACATACATGTTCCGGAGGGTGCAACCCCCAAGGATGGCCCTTCAGCGGGAATAACAATGACAACTGCTTTGGTATCGGCTCTTACAAAGATTCCTGTGTACAGAGACGTGGCAATGACCGGAGAAGTCACTTTAAGAGGAAGGGTGCTTCCCGTAGGCGGCCTTAAGGAGAAGGTGCTTGCTGCTAAACGGGCAGGCATAACAAAGGTTATTCTTCCTTATGAAAATGAAAAGGATATCGAAGAAATACCGGATGCTGTAAAGAGGCACATGAGGTTTATTCTTGCATCAGATATGGATGAAGTTCTGTCTCATGCATTGGTAAGGAATGAGAAGCATGATAATTAAAAATTGTAGATTTATTAAAAGTGCAGTTTTGCAAGACCAGTATCCAGAGCTTAATCTGCCGGAAATAGCATTTTCCTGCAGATCTAATGTTGGCAAATCCTCACTCATTAATTCACTTCTTGGTAGAAAAAAGCTTGTTAAGACAAGCTCAAGCCCCGGGAAGACCAGGTTAATCAACTTTTTTCTGGTTAACGATCGGCTTGTTCTGGTTGATCTGCCTGGCTATGGATATGCAGCCGTATCAAAAAGCCAAAAGCAGGCTTGGAGAAAAATGATAGAAGACTATCTGAGGTTTAGGGAAAATTTGGAGAATGTTGTTCTGCTGGTGGACATACGTCATGAGCCGACAGCTGATGACAAGCTTATGTATGACTTTCTAAAGTATTATAAAGGGTCTGTAATTATTGTTGCTACAAAGATGGATAAGATTAACAGGTCATCAGTGAGCAAGAACTTGAATATAATAAAGCAAAAACTAGGTGTTGGTCCAAATGATATTCTAATTCCTTATTCCTCTAGGACCCATACCGGAAGAGAAGAGCTTTGGGAAGCACTGCTGGCTTGGAAGTAGACTTATTTGATTGGGGGGGCACTATTGGAGATATATGAGGCATTTATTGTTATATTTACTTTTTTACTGATTAATGTCCCGGTTTTTGTCTCGCTTTATGCCTATGTATTCAAGGATTTGAACCTGGTTGCAAAGCTTGCTATTGGAGTGGTTTATTGGTTCTCTGCATTTTTTACCCATGAACTGGTTCCATTTATCGGGGTGCTTATTCTGCTTTTCAGAGTCCATGGGAAAACAGAGGATGAGATGCAGACAAGAAATATAAATATATGGGCTGCAAAAGCCCGGGACATTGTTTTTGTTGCCGGCATCACACTGATTTTCAAAGGGGTAATAAACCAGATAAATAAGTTATATGTATATGTTTTAAATATATATTTCAGTATTGAAGCAAAGCCGCAGGAAATTATAAAAGAATTTGCGGTTGGAGAGATGTATTACAAAGTGCTTCTTTTTGTTCTTGTGGTAGTATTGGCGCCTTTTGTAGAGGAATATATTTTCAGGTATTATATCTATGATAAACTTTTACTTAAAAGCATGCCTTCTGCGGCAGCCGCGATTATTTCAACAACACTTTTTACCATGCTGCATTTTAATTTATCCGGTATTCCTACCTTTTTCGGCTTGGGGCTTTACTGTACCTTTATATACGAAAGAAAGGGTTTTTATGGGGCTGTAACAGCCCACATGGTATCAAACCTTGTTACTGCTGTTTTTTTAATTGCATAGGAAGGATTCAGGGATGAGATATGCAGCGCTTGTAAATTACTTAGAAAGGATAAGGGTCATATGGAAAAGGAATTTCATAGAGTACTATTGGACGCATTGACAGAAGCTATGGTGAGAAAATCGATAGTAAATGTGAGAAATTTGGAAAACGATAGTATTATAGTGATTACTGCCAATGAGGATGAAATAATCATATCCTTAAGCAGGATTCCTTCCATGATGAATGATGTGATATCGGTCGTGTCTGATTGCCTGGGCAGGAGTCCTGACATGGTATATAACAGAGTCAGCGTATTGAAAGATGATTTTATCATATATTATATGGTTTGGCTCAATAATAATGAAGGAGGTAGGTCTTTTTTAGAAAAGGAGTTTTCTGCGCCTCAGAACAGAATAACTTATTTAAGCAGGAAGGCTCTTGACTATCTGCAGGATATGAATTAAAACAAGATTTTAAGAATAATTGCAATCGGATGAGTTATTTTTATATAAGTTGAGAATAATGAAAAAGCAGTATGAATATTATAATCAATAATATTTTAAACTGCCGGAAGAAAGTGATATCATTGTATATGTGCAAAAAATGGGACTTTTGACGCAGACGGAAGGAATGACACTAATGATAAGGGACTTTGTAAATATAATATTGATGATATTACAGATATTATTCTTAATAATAGGCTTATATTATTTTATAACATCTGTTTTTGGGCTGGCAGAGAAACTCTACGGCAAAGCATCAAAGAATTATCTACCGATAAAAAAGTTTGCTGTTTTTATCCCGGCACACAATGAGGAGACGGTGATAGAAAATATAATTGACAACCTGAAGCAGCTTAACTATCCCAAGGATTCTTACGATGTGTATGTGATTGCAGATAACTGTACGGATAATACCGCAGCTGCTGCAAGGGCGGCAGGAACTAATGTACTGGAAAGAGACGATGATAAGAAGAGGGGTAAGGGATATGCGCTGCAGTGGGCTTTTGAGAAGGTACTTTACAATGAAAGCAGCGAATACGACGGAGCGGTGGTTTTTGATGCCGATAACCTGGTATCAAGGAACTTTTTAAGAGAAATGAATAACAAGCTTTGTGACGGAGATAAGGTGATACAGGGATATATAGACAGTAAGAATCCTAATGATTCATGGATCACAAAAAGCTATTCCATTGCATTCTGGTCCTCCAACAGATTGTTCCAATGTGCCAGGTCATTTCTCGGAATGAGCTGTGAAATAGGAGGCACCGGTTTCTGTGTGGATGTTGAAGTGCTGAAAAATATAGGATGGAATGCAACATGCCTTGTAGAGGACTTAGAGTTTACTATGAAGCTGATAATGAATGATATTAAGGTAAAGTGGGCTCATGAAGCCATAGTATACGATGAAAAGCCCCTGACCCTGGCTCAATCCTGGAGGCAGAGGAGAAGATGGATGCAGGGTTTTGCCGATGTCTGCTCAAGATACTTTCTCAAGCTTTTCTTGAAGGGCATATGGGATAGAAATATGGCAATGATTGATTGTGCGATATATATACTGCAGCCCTACGTATTGCTCGCAGGAGGCATAATGCTGCTGCTGCCTCTCATAAATACATATTTGATGAACTATGATTTGTGCATCATATCATTGAGCCTTGCTCCGGAATTCTTCAGGCTGTACGGTATAGTGCAACTAATGCTGATACCTTTATGCTTGTTCTATGACAGCAAGCTGTCCTGGAAGCTGCTGCTGTTCTATCCGATATATATATTGTACTGCCTTACATGGATACCGATAGCAGCTGAAGGGATAATAACGATGAAGAACAAAGAATGGAGTCATACACCGCATACAAGAAAAGTTACAATACATGAGCTGGAATAAGGCTTTACTTGGGATTCCAGATTCTGTATAATATTAATCGAGAACTTAATATTTTTTGTGGGGGTTGTAAATATGTTTAAAAGACTGAAGCTGTTTTTTGTCAAACCGACAAAGCTGTTCAGGGATTACATCGAGAAGCCTGTCTGGGGATTGAAACTCTTCATTATATCTCTTGTAATAGGTTTATATACCTATGGAGCAAAGATTTTGGGAGAGGACCTTTATGTAGAGGTGATGGAAGAAAAGGCAGCGGCTATGACGCCTGAACAGGCTGAAGCATTAAGGTCATCAATTGCATTAATGAATTCACCCGTTATGAATATTGTTTCTGCAGCTGCCGGCGCAGTGTTTGCAATTGCCATTGTCCTGCTGGTTGCACTTGTATATATGGCATTCATCAGGGCGCTCAAGGGCAGTATAAAATACAAACAGATTCTGGCAGTTTATACCCTGGCATATATGGCATCCGTAATTGGAATGGTTGTAAGGCTTGCCTACATGTATTTTTCGGGGAATCTCGTTTATTTAAATTTAAATCCGACATTCAAGGATGTACTGCTAAATAACCTGGATCCCTTTATAATATGGCAATCAATTCTTATGGTATTTGGTATCTCCATAGTATCAGGCATTTCAGAAAAGAAAAGCATTATAGCTGTTGCCGGAATGTGGCTGGCTACTTTGGCAATATCATTCGGCTCCGTGATGCTGGCAAATTAAGTCCAATAAAATTTCCTTCTTGTTAAGCTCGGGCTCTTCAATAACCTTTTCCAATAGTCTGTTGAGGAGCTTTTTAATTTGTTTTCCGGGCTTGATACCCAGTGCAATAAGGTCATCACCGTTTACCGCTAAAGTTTTTAGGCTTGTGCACTGGCCTTTTTCCCTGATATCCTTATATATTTCCCAAAGTCTTTTGAATTTCTCAGCGCGCTTCTTTGAGAGACTGGGGTTTTGTGCATTTTTATCCGCTTCAATAACCATGAGAAGGCTCTCAAACATATCCTCTCCGACTCTGGACATGGCTTTTCGAACCGATTTAGGTTCATCCTTAATATGCATATCATGATATCGTATAAGCAGAAGTATTTTGTCTATGGACTTTTTGTCAAATCTCAGCCTTAACATGGCTTTTTCGGATAGCTTGACGCTTAGCTGCTGGTGATTGTAAAAATGGTCTATTCCTTTACTGTCTGTGGTTTTCGTACCGGGCTTTCCAATGTCATGAAACAGCATTGTCCATCGAAGGATCTTGTCTTTTTTAATATTGGCCACTGAGCGCAGGGTATGTTCAGCCACGTTATATATGTGGTATGGATTATTCTGACTGGTGAGAAAGCAGGGCTCAAACTCCGGAAGGGTATATTTTATCAGTTTTGTTTCCATCAAAAGTGAAAAGCAATGAGGGTTGTCGGATAAAAGTATTTTAGTCAGTTCATCCCTAATACGCTCGGAGCTTATGTTTCCTATCAGGCTGCTGTTTGCTTCAATGAACTTCAATGTTTTTTCATCAACGGAGAATCCAAGCTGCGAGGAAAAGCGGACAGCCCTTAACATGCGAAGAGTATCTTCACTGAACCTTTTGCCGGGATCTCCCACTGCTCTGATAACCCCATTTCTGATATCCGTTATGCCGCCGAAGGGATCGACAATTCCGGCCTCGGGGCTGTAAGCAATGGCATTCATGGTAAAATCCCTTCGAGAAAGATCTTCTTCAATGGAGGAAGTGAAGGTAACCGATTCAGGTTTTCTGAAATTCTCGTATATACCGTCTATACGATAAGTGGTAACCTCAAAGCTGCTTTTTCCAATTAATACTGTGACGGTGCCATGCCTGATCCCTGTATCCACGGTTTTTGGGAAAAGCTCTTTTACTTTTCCGGGTAATGCATTAGTGGCAATATCCCAATCTCCGGGCACCTTTCCAAGTATGCTGTCCCTTACGCAGCCTCCTACTATGAAAGCCTGGTAATTGCTTTTACACAGTTTATCCATTATGTATTTAACCTTCCGGGGTATAGATATATTAATATCCTGCTTCATATACCGTCCCTCCGTTGTTATCCTCCAAGGGCCACTTCCTGGGCTTTCTCGTATCAGAAATCACTTGCTTTATTATTCCCGTTATATGAAGAATTAGCAAAGCATGCTTTATATAATTATAGCTTTTTTTGCGGCTGCAGTACAGCATTTACCTTTGCCGTCTGCTCGATAAGAAGAAGAGGACATGGGGAAAGGACACGGGGACGTTTCGCGAAACGTCTCCATGTCCTTCGTCTATGACGCATTCTTCTTCTATTGCTCCGCAGTTAAAGGAAAAATAAAACTTGTGTTGAATATATACAAACAGAATATATATGTGAGGAGAAAAAATATGAAGAAGCTCATAAGTGTTTCCATATTGGCGCTTATAGTGATATTTGCTGTTTCGGGCTGCTTCGGAAAGGATTCAGCCTCCCCTGACGATACTGTCGGAATACCGGCGGAAGGGTATGGCAATACTCTGGGAAATATCTCAAACGGAGGCGTTGTGGCATTTCAGGAAGGGTGGGTCTACTACTGCAACGGGAATGATGATGTAAGCATATATAAAATGAGAATAAACGGTTCGGATAAGACCAAGTTAAACAGTGACAGATCAATGTTTTTGAATGTGCAGGGAGATTGGGTATATTACAGCAATATTGAAAAAACGGAAAACGGCAGTATATATAAAGTAAAAGCGGACGGCACTGAAAGGATAAAGGTTACAAACGACTCCGCATCCTTTATAAATGTTGTGGATGAATGGATATATTACAGTAATGCTTCAGATGACAGACGAATATATAAAATCAAAACTGACGGCACAGAAAGAACACTCGTCGGAGACAAATTTTCCTCATATTTGAATGTACAGGACGGGTGGATATACTACACTAACGGAGATGACAAAAAGCGTATATATAAGGTCAATATTGACGGAACGGAAAATGTCAGGGTATCGGGGGATGCAGCAGCATTTATAAACGTAGATGGAGACTGGATATACTACAGTAACGGTTCAGATGGGAACAAGCTTTATAAAATCAAAACTGACGGAACCGAGAATACGGAGCTTACGAAGGAAGAAGCCCTCTTCATAAATGTATCGGAGGAATGGATATATTACAGCAATGGGTATAACGGCAACAGGATATTTAGAATCAAAAAAGATGGCACGGATAAGAAGATTTTGAACTATGAAAGCTCCAAGTTCATAAATATTGCCGACGGGTGGCTGTACTTCATTGTTGATTCTGCTTCAAACAGGTTATATAAGATGAGAATCGACGGTACGAAAATACAGATGGTGGAAAAAGTAGAAAGGTAAGAAGCGTGCTTCTTACCTTTTAAATTACCAAATCCACATGCTGTACGGAGCCGACGGTACCGTTCTCACGAAGGAAAATACCTGTTTTCCTGATAACTCCATTTTCTTCGTTTCCTTCTCCTCTAAGGCTGAAGAACGTACCTGCGCTGCCTAAATATATTGCTCCTATGCCCTTCTCACCAAGAGCAAAAAGGGTATCGTTTCCATATTCGTCCTTTGTCCATATTCTGAGCCTGTCGAAAATCATGTCGTTTTCATCTATCCAGCCGTTTTTATCCGAATCGTACAGAGACAGATCGGAGAAGCCGTCGCCGCTTTGAGGACCGAAAAGCTCACTCCCGTCATTTATTTTCCCGTCATTATTAAGATCAAGAGAAAGGAAACCGCTTCCCGCCATTAAGCGGGATATCTGGTCGGGACTTCCGTCACAGTCGATATCGAAGCTGAACTTGTTATCTGCAAGCATTGCTGTAGGAGCGTCGAAATTTATAACAAGGGGATCTTTCCTTATTGCATCCCCTGCCCTTATGTGAATTTCTTCACTGGAGAAAAACTCCCTGCTCATATTCAGCTGAAGGTCTATTTTGATTTCTCTTCCATCGGAAGTTCTTACCATTCCGGTTGAACTGAAGGATACCTTTTCACTTTCATAATATGTGGCTTTGCTGTCATAGATTAATCCCCATCCGTTATTTGCCGGAACCCCCTGGCTGTTCGGCAAATCATTATTGACTCTGATTTTTCTCGGAATTTTAAATTTAATTTTTTTGCCTAATAGCTGCTCCAGCATAGCTTCAATAAGCGCAAGCTTTTGTTTGTCTTCTTCAGAAAGTGCCTCTTCAACATCTTCATCAATGCATCGGGCATTGCTGCTGCTGATTTGTTGATGCAGTTCCATGGCCTTTTTCGAGATGTCAATAATAATTCCCGGGGGGCTATTTGCCGACGCTTCCGGATTTTCACCTGTCCAGAACTGCAGGTTCTCTTGTTTCTGTTTAAAGGTTACCGAGGAGTGCTCGCTCTTTAAACAGATGTTTGAATTCTCGATCTTCATTTTTCCACCTCCATGTGATATTACGCCAAAGCTGCAATCCTTTTTTGCTTTGGTATAGTTATATAAAATATCGGAAAAATCCGGGCAATTTTTTATATGAACCTATGAAGGCAAACTTCTGCAGATTGTGTTATAATAATTGTATCGATACAAAGCGAGGTGGAAATATGGAAATAAGTTTAGACAGGAGCAGCAGCAGTCCGCTTTACATACAATTATATGAGCAGCTGAAAAACTATATAATTGAAGGTATATTGGAGGAGGACTGTAAGCTTCCTACAATCAGGAGCTTCGCTGAGCAATTGGGGGTGAACAATGTAACTGTTGTTAATGCCTACAAGCTGCTGGAGGATAACAAGCTGGTTTATAAGAAGGTAGGCAGTGGAACCTTTGTAATGCCTCTGAAGAATGAGATAAACCTGGAAAGCAGCCTAATTGCTTCAATAGATGAAATAGAGTTTGATCTGGATATGGGAGCAGGAGATGATATAATAAACCTTTCGACAGTTTCCCCGGATCCAAAGCTTTTCCCCATAAACGACTTCAGGAAGGTGCTGGATGAGGTATTGGAGCGGGACGGAGGAAGAGCATTCATGTATCATGAGAGCATGGGGTATAAACCTTTAAGGGAATCAATATCAAAATACCTGCCGGAGTATGGAATTAATGCGGAGGCTTCCGATATTCATGTAATTTCCGGTGCGCAGCAGGGTATAGATATTGTATCCAGAGTGCTGCTGTCTAACGGTGACTATGTCTTTGCAGAGAGTCCCACATACAATGGAGCTGTAGCCGTATTCAAGTCAAGAGGGGCAAAGATTATTGAAATACCGATTATGCCGGACGGTCCGGATATGAAGGAGCTGGAAAAGAAACTTGCATTTATAAGACCAAAGTTTATCTACGTTATGCCGAACTTTCAGAATCCTACGGGATACACATATTCTGAAAGAAAAAGGAGATATCTTCTGCTGCTATGCAGAAAATACGATGTTTTGGCAGTGGAAGACGATTACATGAGTGACCTGAGTTATCTTGATGTAGGCA
>JAAYQK010000366.1 GCA_012519325.1 Gracilibacteraceae bacterium
GCTATCATCCTCCGGGCACAGTGGTATTTCAATATCCACCTGTTTGCCTGCCACATCCTTGTACAGCTTCATAGGCCCGCCAACTGTGCCATTCCAGCACTCAGTGGATGGGATCCTGAGTGCGCCCTCTGTGCCCATTATAATGGTATCACCGGGCGTATCCAGGTGCATTGCCCATGCAATCCTGAAATCCAGCACGATATCGCCTTCAAGACGGATAAATGCCGCTGCAAAATCATCCACATCAAACCTTGCGGCATCGGCTGGATTGTTATATTTAGGATTTGTACCGAAAAAGCTGGATTTATAGCCCGACACGGTAAGCGGCTTCGGATAATCTATCGCATTAAGAACCATGTCAAGAGAATAGCAGCCGATATCCCCCAGAGCGCCAATCCCCGCAGTTTTCTTCTCTATAAAAGTACTATTTGGGATACCTCTTCTGCGGCCACCACCGGTTTGAATATAATATACCTTGCCAAGCTCACCGGATTGGACGATTTTCCTGATCATCTTCATGTTATCGTCCATACGAGGCTGAAAGCCGATGGATAAAAGCTTTCCGCTTTCCTTTTCAGCGCGGATGATATCTGCAGCCTCTTCTACCGTGACACACATTGGCTTTTCCAACAAAACATTGACGCCCTTTTTCAAAGAATCGATAGTGCATTCTGCGTGTGTGACATTATATGTACACACACAAACCGCATCCAGGTCTTCCGCCTTAAGCATAGCTTTATGGTCGGGATAACATCTGACATTTGGAAGACCATACCTTTTGAAAAACTTCTCAGCCTTGCCCTCTATCAGATCAGCGCCTGCAACAATTTCGACATCAGGCATCTGCTTCAGGCTTTCCACATGTGATTCTGCAATCCATCCCGTTCCAATTATACCGAATTTCAATTTCTCTTTTGTATCAACAATAACCTCTTGTTCAACTGGTGGTGCAAATTGGCTTAATACTGTGTCTGACATCATATCATCTCCTCATCTAACTTTTATATACCGCTACCTAAGTCCTATATATTTTCATTATAAACTCTTTAAATATTTTATGCTAATTTCAGCACATTCAAAGGAGGTCTTGCCCATTGACGGCTCATCCTGTTCCACAACAACCCATAGGACTCCCGCATCTTTGCAGGCTTTGAGAATTTCAGTGAAGTTTTGTACGCCAAGTCCCATCGGACGGTAATCAAAAGAATCCTCAGTCTTTTCGTCCTTCTTCTCATCTTCGATACCAATCAGCTCGTACAGCTTCTCAGGCTTCTTACCCTGCATCACAAAATCCTTGAGATGAACGACAGGTGAACGTCCGGCATATTTTCTGATATAATCCGACGGATCCACACCTGCAACATTTACCCAGCAGGTATCTATTTGTGTTTTCAGTAAATCGCTGGGTACCTTGTTATAAAGAACATCCAATGCAAATAAGCCACCAATTTTTTTGAATTCAAAATCATGGTTGTGATAAAGAAGTATCATCCCAGCCTTTTTCGCTGCTTCACCAATAGCTTGAGCTCCTGATATTACTTCGCTGAATTTTTCCTCTCCGGGCCGATATTCCGGTAAAAGATATGGAATCACAATATATTTGCACCCAATTTCAGCATATTCTCCCACGACTTTTTCGGGGTCAACCACAAGGTCAAGAAATGGGACATGGGCCGATATGGGAATTAAACCGATTTGCGATAAAATATCCCTGACCTCTGCCGGTTTGTGGCCATAAAGGCCTGCAAATTCTACCCCATCATAACCAAGCTCCTTGGTCTTTCGAAGCGTTCCCACAAAATCCTTTTCCAGCTCGTCTCGAACAGAATATAATTGAAGTGCAATTGGAAAAGACATAGCTAATGACATAAATAGTGCCTCCTATCAAGTAACAACAATAGTGTAAAACTCAATTGTATTTTAGGTTAAAAAGTGTTATGATACAAGTCAAAACAGTAGATATATCAGACAAATATTGCTGTATTTTTGTTTCCGTTTAACTAAAATACAAGAAGGATTTATTATGAAGTTTTTTTATGAAGACAAGGGTTCGTCCATACGTGCGGAATACAGTAATGGTTTAGCCTTTGGCGCCCACCTCCACAATCACATTGAGCTTGTGTACATGTTAGAGGGCTCCACTAAGACATTAGTAGACTCTCTAGAGTGCGTTGCCTGCGCAGGTGATGTGATTATTATTTTTCCGAACCAAATACATCAATATCAGAAGATAGATCATGAAAAGTGTTTTCTAAGCATATTTCCGCCAGATTTATGCCCGGAGTTCCAAAGCATTTTTAAGTATAAGCTTCCGGTCTCACCTGTAATAAAAAGGGCCTCTGATAACAAAAGAATACTTCCTTTGATAGAAAACATAATTGAAACACAGACAAGTAAGCCGCCCTTTTATGATACGCTTATCAAA
>JAAYQK010000367.1 GCA_012519325.1 Gracilibacteraceae bacterium
TATTTGACCAGCTGAAAAATGCGGCAAAGGGATTGGATGATACCGGCAAGGCGCTAAAGCCTAAGGCTGATGTGGATGTTTCATTTATGTTCGGCTTTTCCGCATCTTTTATGTGGGAATATGATGAAATTGAGGCGCAATGGGAATTTGACGAGGCAAAGATTTTTGTCACCTTTAACGGAGAGGTAAAGATTTCTCAACGTCTGCCGCCTTTGCCCATTGTATATGTATATATTATTTTCAGTGCGGATGTTGAGGTAGGCCTTAATATTGAAGTGGATTATGGTTTTGAGGAGGGGCTTCGTACCAGCCAAGTAACATGCACCGGGGATATAAGCCTGGAGATCGAAGTGGAAGCCGGGGTTGGAATCGGAGTAGATCTGTGCAAGTTTGAGATATTCCTGAAGATTAATACAGGACTTTTGATAAAGATTGCAGCGACTGCGGAAGCTTCGGGAGTAGATGAGTTTTCAATAGGAGCGGCTTTAGGCTTCAGAGCAGTTTTCCTTTGCTTTAGTTTTGAAATGGAGGCCATTTCTTTCGAATTAACCTATGAGAAAGGAAGAAATCCTGATTGGGAGTTTGAATGGCAGGTTTTCGGAGAAGAAATGGGAAAATCCGGGCAAATGGGTAAAATGTCCGCCGGGGATATGAGAGGGAAAATGCAGCCTCGGACAGGACTTCGCATTTCAGGAAGGACCTATGATGAACAGACCATCGGCAGTTCACCAAAAAGATTCGGGATAATGTCCATTCCTCAGGGACACGGAGTGTTTGAACTGGGTGAATACAACACAGGGGCATCTTCCAAAGAGCTTGCGAATAATCTGCGGTACAGCTCCGATTATAAGCTTTTTTCGGTAAACGGTGAAAACTATATATTGTATATGATAGACGGAGGAGAAGGAAGATCCCCAGTTGATGCAGATATGCTGGTATTGTCGAAAATTGATGCATTAGGCAATTTGATAAATCCTGTCAGCGATAGTGAGAAAAAATACACTGTAGTGGACAAGGTATATGCCGGGACACCGGAGGAAGCAAAGGATTCCAAAGGTGATTCTGCCTTTGATGTCCATGTGGATGGTACAAGAATTGCAGCAGCCTGGATTGATAATCGGGTTGTAACTCCTGATTCGGCATTGGAAGATTCGGAGACGGAGGAAGTGCTAAAAAACAGTGCCGCCAATACCCAGATTAAATACTCTGTTTATGATACGGTATATGAGGATCAAGGCTTTGGAGAAGCTGTAATTATAGGAACACCCGATGATAATTTCAATTTCCTGCCTAAGACTGCGACCGTAGGGGATAAGGACATAGTTTTTAGTATCAAGGCTGAACCATATACTGAAGATGAGCTGAATACTTTGGATACGGATTTCAAGGATAATATGATTGAGCAAATAAAGAGTAAGAACGGATTGGAGGATGAAGATACCCTTGATGAGGCAGGAGCAAAAGCACTGTATCCGTACTTTGATTTCAAGGCAGGCAATTTCAGGAATATGAATATTCTATACGGCAAGTATTCAACTTTTTCCTTTGGCGTAGAAAAGGACGGAAGCTTTAAAATAACCGAAATTACTCCCAATGCTACTTGGCAAAGTGACGGAACAAGGGTTGAACAGGCAGATATATATCCTCTGGATAATGATGAATTTTATCTTGCCTATACAACAAGCTACAACTATCTGGATCCGGATGATGCCGTAGATATGACAGCAAAGTTCTTATATCTGAGAAAAGGTGCAATCGACGGCGACGGGAAGGTTTCTCTGGAAGAACCGCTGCTTATAAGAAAGCTTGTTGACTCAGAGGATAATGCTTATGATGGGATTTATGCAGGAACTTCTCGCAGTGAAGAATTTATCGACCCATTCTTCAGCGGGCTGGAATTTATGGAAGGCAGGCTGGATCCCGAGGGCGGTCCTGAACTGATGCTGCTGTTCAATATGAATAATCGATATTATGTCATAGACAATGATAATCTTGAGGAGATTACAGACGGAGATCTTGACTATGGAGAAATTACACCATTCTTTGAATTGGGCGA
>JAAYQK010000368.1 GCA_012519325.1 Gracilibacteraceae bacterium
AAACGATATTACACTACCATGTTAACCCAAGCCTTAGCACCAAAAGAAAAGTTTTTTGATTTATTAGAGCAAATCTTCAGTTTTTACGCAAAAAACCTAAAGTATCAATACATTGCTGATGACCCCGCCTTTACAGCGTTTTCACTAGCAATGAAACGCCGATTTGATAGTAAAGTGGCTCTTTCTGATGAGTCCGTATATATAAAAAGTTTACAATCCTCCTCGGCTATTGAGTTGCTTTTTACAAGATGTCCCTATGCTATGGCTGACTTTGTTGAAAAAGCCGTATCATTCATAGATGATTTGGTATCCGGTCGAGAAACAAATAGAGAAAATTATTTGGAAGAGCTGCTGTGGGATTGGTATGCACAAAGAAGCCAAGAAATCAAAGAACGCGATAAAAGCGAACGTCAGATACATAGTCTGGAAAAAACCGTTACCGATATTAGAAACATTAGACCAGTTTTCCAGCTAAGAGATAACATATTATATCTATTTCTTCCTTCTATCCGCTTAGGAGAGCAGCAAGAAAAGTTGCCTGAGTTGCAGATTTATTGTGACGACTTGTTGCTGCATTCACAGCTTTTATCCTGGTTTGGTGATTACTTTAGTATCACTACACAAAAGACAGAAGTCCCTTTAGAAACTATGCTAAAGAATGCAAACAACTATCATATACGTATAGTCATCAATTATGGTGGAGAGGTGCTCTATGATTCCCAAAAATTGCTATACCGCTCCGCCATCGTTTTTAACGATCGAGGATTTGAAGTAAGTGGCAGACCGGAAATTAATCAGGTAATTTATCTGCTGGCTCCAATACATGCTGTAATTGATGAAAAAATTGAGGATGCTTATCAGTGTGAGTTGCTCAACAGCACTGGTCAGTTGTACAGGGTACTATTGTCGCCGAACACAGAGTTGATTGTTAATGGCCGCAATTTATATCCATCTATTGTAAATGCTGGAAATATTCACATAGAAAAACCAGCAGACCCCTTCAAGTCTACGGCATATATTTATCAACAGGTAAAATATACGATATACACTAAGGCACCTGTTCTGTACATTCAGGCAGAAGGAAACTTAGGGAAAAAATACCGAGTTTCCTTCAACGAGGAGATTGCTGCACTTGTTTCTTTCCCTTATCATCCGGAGAGAGGATGGCAGGTTGACCTGATAGCGGACAAATCCCCCAAAGAAGTAATGATAATTGATAACGAAACCCAGCAAATTATTTACTCCATATCTTATGTTGTTTGGCCAGATTTTAATTTAACATTTCACGAGTATCAATCATTCGTTTCTAACACCAATGGATATGTTCGGATTAACGATTCCGCCGGAGAACAGGTATACCCTTATGCTTCCAGCACCGATGAACCTAAAATGTTCATTCGCTATTATGAGGGAGAATTATTGATTTCTGTGCCACAACTGCGCTGTTTATATAACGGAAAAGACATATTGTTTGGCGAACAGGCGCCAATTTGGTATAAAGATATCCCTGCATCTGCCAGGATGGATGCGCGGCTTCCTGCCGGTTATCGCACGAATTTTTATCTTGGAACTGATTGCTTTTCCTCAGATTCTATGGATTTGGGAAATGTGTGCAGGGTTCACCGACATAGCCGTGCGGTTGAGATCCTACAAATGGGGGTTTTTCTTGGAGAGGAGTTGATAGAGGAGATAGATTTAATTCCCATAGTCTTTGAGCCTTATTTCAAGGAAGCGCCACTTGTTGTCTCCTCTCGTACTTTAAGCTGGGATGCTGAAGCGTGTTTTGTTGGCGGCAAGGATACTCGATTTGTGCTGTATATGGAAAGCGTTGATGGAATAGAGAAAGAATATTGCCTTGGGCTTGAAACACAAGTGATGGAGCAATACTTCAATCCCCCTGAAGGAGTTTATCGATATTCGGTAAAAGTAGTTAGTGACAGTTTCTTTGGCGAGGATTCCTATGAAATTTATCAAGGACGTCTTCTCATCGGCGACCCAGCAAAACTTCGTTTTGCTAGCCAGGCTCTTGAGATTACAGAAGCATATCTTATGGATAAAATCGAAGATCATTCTATGGATACCATAAAGTTTAAAGCTCGCAGCGTCGTAATGTGCTCCTTAGAATACATGGGGAATATCTTGTTAAATGGAGAAACGCTGACTTTCCCTTGTTATAAGGGGACTTTGTATTTTAGAAATCAGGGAACATATATCCCGTACTCTAGCAAGGACGTTATCAGGGAGGTTAAAGCTAAGGATGTCATCAGAAAGGTTAAAATTAAATATCAGGTAAATCCAGTTCTGGTCTGGATTATCAATGAAGAATTAATTGCCCTGCGCTCAATT
>JAAYQK010000369.1 GCA_012519325.1 Gracilibacteraceae bacterium
CTTGAAATGAACAAGCTAAAAGCAGCCATTAAGTCATTTGAGAATAAGGAAAAGGAATATGAGAAAAAGATTCATGAGCTGCAGAACGAAATAAAAAGATATGAAGAAGAAAACAGCCCTGAGATATACAAGAGGGAGATAGGGGCACTGAGGCATAAGATAAATGAATATAAGGGGAAGACTGTAAGACTTGAAGAGAAGTTGAATCAGGCTAAAAAGAAAAATGATAAATATATCTTTGATGATGTAACGCAGCATATTAAAGATCAGAATAAGCATATAAATAATCTTCGTATGGAAATTGAGGGCAATAAAAACACTATAATGCAGCTGAAAAACATTCTGTCAATGTATGAAACAGACGTAAGGAAGATGACAATAGCAAGCCTTTTAAATGAGCTTTGGTCCAGAATGCGGTACCGGAACCTTCGGTACTTTGATTGGAAATTTGATAGACTGATGAGAAGCGTAATCAAATTCAGGCAGAATATTAAGAACGCAAATAGAATAGAAGACTCTGGAGAAATTGCAATTACCGAGGTGCGTATACCGGAACATCCGGACGGCGATTCCGGAAACATCCGGACACGAAACCGGAGGTATCCGGACACTTTGCCAGCTAACTTGATTGTAAAATAAATGCTCCATTTGAGCAACAATAATTAGCATTATTTAGATCTTGTCCAGATTCTGCATCTTCCTGGTTGCTATAACTTCTCTCATCGAGAGCTTTGAATCAAGCTCCAGAATATATGAGTTATGGATGATCCTATCCATTATTGCATCAGCTATTGTCGGGTCAGGGAAAAACTCATACCACTGGCTTTGGGATATTTGTCCGGACAGGATCATTGAACCCCTGTTGTAACGTGATTCTGCAATCTCCAGTATGTCCCGGCTTTCTTCCAGGGTGTATGACTTCAAACCTATATCATCAAGTATAAGGAGACGGGTATTTTGAAGTCCTTTCATAAACTTTGAATATTGACCGTTGGACTTTGCTTCTTGAATTTCCAGAAGCAGCTCCGGGATTCTGAAGTACTTTACAGTATAGCCTTTTCTGCATGCACTATTGCCGAAGGCACAAATCAAGTAGGTTTTTCCGCTGCCGGTCTTTCCGGTAGTGATGATATTCAGTGATTTTTCTATGAAATCACAGCTTGCAAGTTCAAGGATTGACTGCTTATTGATAGTTCTATCGGATGAATAATCTATGTCTTCGATGCAGGCATTTAAGCCAAGGTTAGCATTCCTGAGCAATCGTTTTATCTTGGAGTTTTTCTTGGCTATCCATTCTTTCTCAACCATAAGGCCAAGTCGTTCTTCAAAGCTTAGCTCCAAATATGATGGGTCTGGTTGGCTTAGCATCCGAGCCATGGTTTTAAGCTTCATATCCTTGAGTTTCTCGATTGTTTGGTTGTTAAGCATTCAGTCCACCTCCGGCATAGGTTTTAGCTCCACGTAGATTTCTATTGGAAACTACTTTTTCACCTTCAGAAGATGCTTCTTTTGAAGCTATTTGCCTGAGTATGATACTGAAGTACTTGTAGTTACAGGTTCTCTTTTCAAGTGCTTCCCTGCTTGCTGCTTCTACAGTTTCTGAGGGATA
>JAAYQK010000370.1 GCA_012519325.1 Gracilibacteraceae bacterium
CCCTCAAGAGATGCCAGATATTCCTCCTTTTCCGCCTTCAGCTCTGTTTTATCGTTTATTACTTTTCTCAATGACTCCTGTTTGTCATTTAACAGTGCAAGCTTTGCTGACAGCTCCGATTTTTCATCTACCAGTTTTTTGCCGCTTGCCTCAAGCTGTTCTAAAAGCATTTCCGTATTGCGGGCAAGATCCCGGAGTATATTTATCCTCTGCAGAAACGTGCTTAGACTATCAGAATCAAGGATAATTTCCAGAAATGAACCGGAACCCATCCTCTGATAGCTCTTAAGAACCTGCTTAAGGCTCTCCTTTTTCTTTTCATAAACAAGCTCTTCCTGTGCTATTGCTTTTTCCAAATCTTCTATTTCTTTTCTGATTGCTTCCGTTTCAAGGACAAGCTCCTTTTCCGCTTTTTCCATTAACTCAATCTCCTGAGTAAGGATGAACAGATTCTGCAGAACCTCTTTTTCTTCTTCGGAAATTGCCGAAAGCTTTTCCTTTACTTCAGAAAAAGGGGACTGCTGTCCAACTGTGGCACTTACGGATAAAATCATTATAGCCAATGTAATTGCGATAATTAACAATACTATTGCTTTTGTTTTTCTGAGTTTCGACATAGGCCTTCCTCCTGCTTCAGCTACATTCTTATTCTATCAAATTATCAAGAAAAAGGGTATGCTCATTACTTACTTGAAATATTCGACTACAGATTTCGCTATGCTCTGGGCAAGCCTTGTCTGCTCATTCTCATCAATCAGCCATTCAAATTCATATGGGTTCGGAACAAAACCGCTTTCAACAAGGATAGATGGTGTCCAGGTACCACTTATAACATAAAAATTCCTGTTATGCAGGCTTTTGTTCGTTCTGTTCAGATCTGTCAGTGTATTTTGGAATATTATTTCTGCCAATGGCAGTGCAAGCTTTTCCCGGTAGAAAACTGCAAATCCGTCTACCTTGGATATATCAACATCATCCGCCATGCTATTGGCATGAAGGGATAGGAACATATCAGGCTTTGCATTTCTGGAGGCTGCAAGGCGCTCTTCCAGGGATACATTCACATCTGCCGTCCTTGTCATAAGCACCCTTGCCCCGAGTTGCTCAAGCTCCGACTTTAATTTAAATGCGGCATTCAGATTTATTGCCTTTTCCGGATACTCTGTTCCAAGAGGGCCTATTGCACCTGTATCACTGCCCCCATGGCCGGGGTCAAGCATAATTGTCAGACCGGAAAGAGGCTCATTGTTATTATTTGATTTTACAAGTCTTTTTATATTTAACACCAGTCCTGTTTTTGTCTTTTGTATATAATATCCGCTTATGCTCCGGTTTTCTTTCAATGCCATGGTATATTCCGTGCTATTCATTGTTTTTGCAACACTAACAGATGAAAAAGGTGAATCATTGGGCAGCTCAGGCGTTGCTGCCTGAGAACCGGCTGCTATGTCAATTTTCAGCAGGGTTCCGTCAAAGTCTGCAATAGCAGCAGTTGGAGCTGAGATATCAAGTTTTAAAGAATCCCATCGCTCCCCGGATATATACTCAATATCCTTTATAATTGGCCTTGATTGCGCCTTTGAAGTATATACCACAACATCACTGTCCCTGACCCATTGCCCCAGGGACAGGCGGACATAGCCCCCCGACATTCCGGTAACAGAATCAACCATTCCGCTGTACAACTCATAGGCTGCTCCATCTGAAGAACCTGCCTTATTATATGTATTTATGGCCTCTTTCTCAACCTTTGCATAGAATGGTGAGCCTTTCATTATTACACCGACCTTTGCTGGGGCTGTACAGCTCTTGACCGTACCCTTGTAATTCATTATATAGACGGGTTTTCCCAGGTCTATATTACGGGGAGTGCCTTTATATGCCGGAATGGCATATTCGTAAGTAAACCTGTCTGCATACAGCCCTGAGGTTCCCGTCACTGCTCCTGAAGGTTTCATTGAATAGCTTTTCCCGCCTATTTGTACCCTCACCGTTGAACCATAAGGAGCTTTGCAGGAAAGAGTTATTTTTTCCCCGGGATTACGGTACTCCTGGTTTTGTGGAAAGACTGAAGCTGGAATTATCTCAGCCTCGCTCATTTTTGCCGGTTCGGAAGCATTAGTATTTCTATATATCACACGGGTCACCTTTGAGGCTTCCTGGGAAAGTGTAAAAGAATTTGCACCCTCCATCAAGGGTACCAGAACTCCGAAGTATCCCTGGTCAGACCTTTTTTCCACAGGTACCCCGTTCAGGTACAAAGGCTTTTCCGGATCAGATGATCCGTTCAGGTAATAGTTTTTCAAGGTAGTCTGTATATCTTCAGCCGGACGTGAAACGCTGACCGGAATACTGTTCTTCTTTTTATAAAAAGATTTTAAAGCCTCACTTAAAGCCGGATTATTGCATAGAGATCTGTTGCTGAAAAAGATGCTTCCTTTTACTTCCTTGTTTTCAGAATTCAATTGAAGCTGCTTTTCCATCTCGGCAATACCATACCATGGGCTTTTTGGATCTGTATCCCCGGTTTTATATGCTGCCTGACCGATATACAAATCAACACCCGTACCCTTAGTTACATCAGCCCACCAGCTCAGCAGCCTGCTGTAATCTGCAATTTCGTAACCTATATACCAATACAGCTGCGGCGCTATGTAATCCAGCAAGCCCTCCTTTACCCATTTCCTTGTATCAGCATATTGGTCATAGTAGTATTGCATGCCTCTTGTATCACTTCCCAGCGTATTTGCACTTTTGTTTGCCCAAATACCGAAGGGGCTGACGCCAAAGCTTACAGCTTCACCGGCCGATTTCACAGCTTTTGAAAGCTCGCTGATAAGCTTGTTTACATTATCTCTGCGCCAGTCATCTATATTGCCGTAAGCTGTTCCATATTTTGCATAAGCTGCCTTATCGTTAAAATCCTTGCCGGGATAGAAATAATCATCCAGATGTATACCATCGATATCGTAATTTTCGATAATCTCAAGTGCTCCGTTTATTACCAGCTTTCTGACCTCGGGAATTCCGGGACTGTAATAAAGATTTCCGTCAGTATGCTTAACCACCCATTCAGGCTTCAATCTGGCTGGGTTGGACGGATCAAGAGAAGCAATGTCATGCTTTGGCTCCTTTGGAGTCTTTTTTGTTATTCTGTAAGGGTTGATCCATGCATGTAGTTCCATTCCACGCTTGTGCGCCTCTACTACCCAGAACTCCAGAGGATCAAAGGCATTATCAGGTGCGAGCCCCTGTCTCCCCGTCAGATACTTTGACCAGGGGAAAAGCTTTGACTTATAAAGGGCATCTGAA
>JAAYQK010000371.1 GCA_012519325.1 Gracilibacteraceae bacterium
ATCATTTTTATTGAGTGCTTTTGACGCCTCCTGTAAATCGCTTTTTGGAATAGACATTATACTTTCTAAATCAACCACCTTTTATCCTCCAATCAAATATAAGTGACACTCATCCTATTACTGTAATAGTTCAACATCCAACCTGACCACTCAGACTTCAAATACTGCCCTTATGGACTTGTTCCCGTGAAGTAATAAAATCTTGTTTTCGCTCAATGGGTTTCATCCCCATATGTGCTAAAAGCCTTGATATATAAGGCTTTTTCACATACTTACTCTTTTACCCTTGACATCAATGTCCCGCACTCAACATGGCTTGAGTTGATGGAATTGAGTGTCGTCAAGTTCGCCTTTTCTTATAAAATAATAGGTACTGACAATGGCTGTACGACGGCATTGTGCAGATCCCTTACTTTTGTTCTTCTATATATAGCTTCAGCTTCACATTATAATTTTCATAAGCAGGTTTTAGTAAATTAAACTCTTCATCGCTAATACCGTCGATATAGGAACCTTCCATATCTTCTCCATGAAATACTTTTGTTCCATTCTCATGAGGCTCAAGTATCCAGTAATGATATCCAAAGAGTATCCCCTTTGTACCGCCCTCCCATGCCAGGACTTTATTTGGTTCAGCTTTCGCTACTCGCCCCTCAAAACCATATTTCGTTCCTGAACCATCAGGAGCAAAAATCTCTGCATATATAGTCTCATTTGCTTCTAATTTGCCTTTGATATCAATAATTTGTGGGTTCCACTTATAATAAGATGCTACATCAGTAATAGCCTTCCATACATCTTCCACTTCAGCATTTATAATAATACTTGTTTCAATTTTCTTCACTTTACTCATCTCCTATTAAATATTGATTACTTTTTGTATAAACTCAGGAAAATCAGAACCATATCTCTCCTTCTGAAGCATCTCCGGCAGCAACGGTTGAAAAAAGCCCAAACGGGAGGGTTGCCAAGGGGACGGGGTATCGGTTTGCCCTGGCAACACTTCTTCCACGATATTACAATTCAATATCTTCTTCGGTAAATACACTGCTTTCATTAGGCATCTCGGTTAATAAACCGCATATGATCTCCGAAAATTCTGTCTTAGTTTTTGAATACGAAATATGAAAAAAATCTTTCTTCCTTTGCAACAACATTTTATATGCTACAATTTTAATAATTACTAAAGATTTATACAATGCCTTGATCCATAATTGTTTGACTGTTTTCTGTAAGCCCTTATTCCGATTCCAACAGCTATGTATAGAATGGAAGTAATCATTCCATTGATTGGTGAAATAAGAATTTCTTTACCGGCTGCGATGCTGATATAACCTATAGCAGCGCACTATATTTACCTCAATATTTCTTTTTATTATTCCTTACCAATGCCAGGCTTCTGACAAGTCATAAATGTAATTACTTCTCAATTTCCGTCGATATGCGGGAACATGGCAATGCTTCTCTCTAAGATTCCCTGCATATATGAAATCAGAATACCATAATTGGTTATCGGCACATGCTGGTCCAGAGCACATTTTTGACGGTATTTCATCTCTCTTTCGTTGAGCATGCAGCCTCCGCAGTGCAGAATAAGCTTATATTCTGACAGATCATCAGGGAATTCCGTACCTGATGTAAATTTAAAATTCAGCTGCTTATGGGTATAATCTTTTATCCAGCGCGGCAGCTTTACCGTGCCTATGTCGTCGCACTGCCTGTGATGCGTGCACCCTTCCGAAATGAGAACAGTATCACCATCCTGCAGGGATTCCAGCGCTCTTGCACCTTTTACGGCAATTTCAAGGTTACCTTTGTATCTAGCAAATAGAATGGAAAACGAAGTGAAAAAAATATCCTGCGGCGTATCAGCCGACACCTTTGCAAACACCTGACTGTCCGTAATGACAAGTTTTGGCTTTTTACCAAGGTTTTCAAGTGTTTCGCTCAATTCAGACTCTTTCACTACAATGGCAACAGCATCAGCATCCAGAATATCGCGGATAGTCTGCTGCTGGGGCAGTATCAGCCGCCCCTTTGGAGCAGCCTTGTCAATCGGTGTAACAAGCACAACAAAATCCGATGGGTTAATAAGGTCACCCACTATTTTCCGTTTGGGCTCCTCCGTGACAGCCAAAGCTGCAATTCTTTCCTTCAGTGCTTCAATGTTATGCCCTGTTTTTGCGCTGACAAGAATTGCGTTATCGGTTTCAGGCGGTTCTTGTTCCAGCATATCCGCTTTATTGTAAGCAATGATATAATTGATCTTCTTTTCAATTAACAGTGCAATCAGTTCTTCATCTTCTTTTGTTTTACCACAAATAGAATCGATTACCAGGACGGCAACATCGGTTTTGTTAAGCACCTGGCGGCTTTTTCTTACACGCAGTTCTCCTAAAGCTCCTTCATCATCAATTCCAGGTGTATCGATGATCATAACGGGGCCAAGAGGAAGCAGTTCCATGGATTTGTATACCGGGTCGGTAGTTGTACCTTTTACATCGGAAACAACAGCAAGATCCTGACCCGTAACGGCATTTACAAGGCTTGATTTACCTGAGTTTCTCTTCCCGAAAAATCCTATGTGAATCCGATTTGCTGACGGTGTCTCATTTAGGCCCATGCAATCTCCCCCTTAAAACCTGAAATCACGGATTCCGTTACTGATTTTTACCAGGTTTTCTTCTACAATCTTTTTGACCTTATCATTTGGAATATTTGCTAACTCTTTTTGGATAAGCGCCTCGCCAACCGTCTTTGTTCCTGGCGTGGCATAATCTTCCAAATACTCCTTCAGTGTCATGATAGCATTTGGGTGGCAGCAGTTCTGAATCTGCCCGCTCTTACAGAGACTCATAAATCTGTCGCCGGTCCTGCCTTCCCTATAGCAGGCAGTACAAAAGCTGGGGACATAGCCAAGCTCCATCAGCCATTTAATAACTTCATCAAGAGTTCTTGTGTCATTTACATCAAATTGTGTGGAATTTTCATCTTCCGGTTCGGGCTTACAATACCCCCCGACACTTGTCTTGGAACCGCCGCTGATTTGGGAAACACCCAGATGAAGTACGCGTTCCCTAGTTGCCTTGCTTTCCCTGGTAGATACGATCATCCCCGTATATGGCACAGATATCCGAATACATGCTACAATTTTTGCGAATGTATCATCATCTATTCCATTGTCAAATACCGACGGAT
>JAAYQK010000372.1 GCA_012519325.1 Gracilibacteraceae bacterium
ACTGCGTATCCGGTTTTCATGTACCTTCTCCGAAAGTTAATTTGAATCTCTTCACTTTTTATAGCTAGCAATACTTGTGCCAACTTCAGTTATTGCAGAAAAATGAATACTCATAGCCGGTTCACGGATATTAAGGTTTTTGCGAGGTATTAGAAAATTAATAAATGATTTGCCGGATTATATTTTAAATCAATTTAAAGCCTTCTAATCCCATGGGTTCAGAGTTGTATTAAAATTTTAATATGATATAATGATATTGTAATAGTCATTATTTCACATGCCTAAGGAGGTTCCCATGAAAAGCCATATTGACATCAATTCCATATGTATAGCCGCATCCATATACAGCAGCAGTAATCAAAAACTTGCATCTAACAAATACTTCGATGAATTATTCGGCACAGAAACGGAACTGGAAGCTTTTGAGCATTTTATTTCAATAAATGTTCCCAATCCGGCGAATATCGGAACCGGTTATTTCACATATTCCATAAATAACAAGGAATATCTTGTATCAATCATAGAAATTGCAAAGGAACAGAATTATTTGATCACTCTTCAAGACACAAGCCTTTTGAATAATGCGGTGAAAAAAATGCGTGTCGTAAGAGATATGGAGAATGAATTTTATGAAATTCTCGGTGCTATCCACGATGATTTTGTTATTATTGATAATAAGGGGGTCATCATTAAGGTGCTGGATAATTTTGATAAGATGTACGGCATCCCCGGCGAAGAAGCAATAGGAAAGACAATATTTGAAATGGAAGAAAGAAAAATATTTAATCCATCAGTTGCCATCAGAGTATTCAGATCCGGGAAAGCAGAAACAATGCTTCAACTCACCGGTGCAAATAAGTACCTGATGTGCACGGCTATTCCCATTAAAGGCCCGGATAATGAAATCATTAAGATAATAAGCTATACAAGAGATGTTACAAAATATGAAACATTAAAGAGTGAGTATAACAAACTATCGGAAACTCTTGAAAAATACAGCGCTGAACTGGAACACTTCCGCAGCAGCAGAAATGCTCATCCATCAATAATAGGCAGCAGCAATGCTATCAAGAATATAATAGAGACTGTTGATAAAGTATCCAAGTTTGATGCAAACATATTGTTTACAGGTGAATCCGGAGTTGGAAAAACAATGTTTGCAAAGCTGACTCATTCTCAAAGCAGCAGAAAGGACGGCCCCTTCATAGAAATCAACTGCGGGGCCATACCGGATAACCTATTGGAATCGGAACTGTTCGGGTATGAGAAAGGTGCCTTTACAGGTGCAAATAAAGAAGGAAAAATCGGACTGATTGAGCTGGCAAATAACGGCACACTATTCCTGGATGAAATTGGCGATCTTCCTCTTCATATGCAGGTTAAACTGCTGAAGGTGATTCAGGAGAAAAAACTGATAAGAGTCGGAGGTACTGAAGAAATAACTGTTGACTTCAGATTGATTTCAGCAACAAGTAAAAAATTGAACGATATGGTTGATAACGGAGAGTTCAGAGAGGAATTGTTTTACAGGATTAATGTAATCACAATCCATATTCCCAGCCTCCGTGAAAGAAAGGAAGATATTTTCTCATTGTGTATGCACTTCCTGGAAAAATGCAAAAATAGATACGGGCTTGACAGAACCTTGTCAAATACAGCTATAGATTATTTGACGGAATATAACTGGCCAGGCAATATTAGAGAACTGGAAAATACGATAGAAAGGCTGGTTTTAACATCTGATAATTATATGATTACGGAAGACTATCTTCCATCCAATATTAAATCACAGGTAATAAGTACAACCCACATTCAAAATAAATCACTCAAAAGCATACTTGCAGAAGTTGAAAAAAAGATTATATTGGATGCATACAAAAAACATGGGACAACTACGGGAGTAGCCAAGGAGCTGGGTATAAGCCAGCCTTCCGCTTCCTTGAAAATAAATCAGTATATTAAAAAAACTGATGAATAAATGCCGGCGAAACCTATTGACAATTGGCGAAAAATTCTATATGCTATATATGAACATATGTTCATATATAGCATATAGGTAGGGGAGGGGTTAAATGGGAGAAGAAGAAAATATAGTACAGGAGCTGGATGAAGAGACATTATATGCCGTTTCGCTAATGTTCAAAGCGTTGAGTGACGAAACTAGAATTCGCATTTTGAACTTATTATGTGCGGGTGAACATTCCGTAAATGATATAGCAGAGACACTAAATTTAAGCCAGTCCAATGTCTCTCATCAATTACGCTTCTTGAAAAATATTAGATTGGTCAAAAGTAGAAGGGCTGGGAGAACTTTATACTATACGATGGATGATGATCACGTCATGAATTTTTTGAAACAAGCAATAGAGCATGCTTCACATCACTAATTAAGGGGGAACTCAAAATGGGACACGATCACGGACACAGTCATGGACATGACCATGGACATCACCATACACATGGTGCAAATAAAAAGGTATTGTTAATAAGCTTTATTATTATTGCAGGTTATATGATAATTGAAGCAATTGGAGGATATATTACCAACAGCCTTGCGTTATTGGCCGATGCAGGACATATGTTAAGCGATGCCATATCTCTTGGTATTTCATTACTGGCGTTCATACTTGGAGAAAAAGCTGCTAACTACAGCAAAACATATGGCTATAAACGGTTTGAAATATTAGCAGCTGTACTTAACGGAGTGACACTAATATTAATTTCATTATTTATCTTTTTTGAAGCAGTGGAGCGTTTCCAAAATCCACCTGAAGTTGCTTCAACTGAAATGTTAATTATTGCTGTAATTGGATTACTGGTAAATATAGTTGTTGCATGGATTATGATGCGCGGCGGGGATGTAGAAGAGAACTTGAATATTCGCGGAGCATATTTACATGTAATTAGCGATATGCTTGGTTCCATCGGCGCAATTGCCGCTGCACTGCTCATCAAGTTCTTTGGCTGGGGCTGGGCAGACCCTGTCGCTAGTGTTATTGTTGCCGTACTCGTATTACGCAGCGGCTACTATGTTACCAAAGCTTCTCTTAATGTTCTGATGGAAGGAACACCTAATAATATAGATATAGACAATATGATCCAAACAATTCAAAGTATTAAAGGCATTCAAAGTATTCACGACTTGCATGTTTGGTCAATTACAAGCGGACTAAATGCCCTTTCCTGTCATGCAGTTGTAGATGCACAAATGTCCATTGCTGAGGCTGAAAAATTGCTCCATGAAATCAAACATGAACTTGAGGAGCATCATAATATTCATCATCCGACAATTCAATTAGAAACGTCTCCACATGTGCATGACAATTCAATTCTGTGTATGACTTGTACAAGGTAAAGAGCAGAATATTGATGTGCTAAAAATATAGCCGCACTCAAAACTGAGAGTGCGGCTGTCTTAATTTTATTTATTCAATTATTTTACTACATGCTTTATTGCATTTGCAAAGTCCTCAAGGGTTTTGCCGCCTTTTCCTTCTTTAATTGCATCTACAATACAATGGTCCAGGTGGTCTTGCAGAATAATGACGCTCAAATTCCTTAAAGCTGCCATGACTGCGGATATCTGTATCAATACATCTTCACATTCCTTACCCTCTTCTGCCATTTTTTTTATACCTCTGACATGTCCTTCTATCTTTGATAACCTTTCAATAACCTGTTTATGATGCACATGCTTATTCATAACATGACCCTCTTCCTGATTGACAATTATATCTTAATAACAGATCATTTACTGTTTTAGGAATAACAAGCAATTACTTACTTGTTCTTTAGTCAATTATATATTATGCAACCTGCTGTGTCAATTGAATCTATAAACAATCAGCCCGAGTAATACTCGGGCCAAATTGTATTTTTATTCGTCTTTCTTTCCACAGTTGCAATTCTCTTCTTCTTCATCATCTTCGTCATTTCCGAATAATTCATCCATATCATCCATATCGTCTAAAATACCATGTTTTCCTTCATGCATAATATAAACACCTCCTTAATATGCTATCCCCCCGGATTGGAGCGCTTGGTATAATTATAACCCTTGGGAATATTATTGTCAATACCACAAAACACCGTTAAAACGTTGTACATTAAGTTACATGCATCCAACAGCCCCGATATGCTTATATGTTCATTGTAACCATGTATACCTGACAGCTCATCTTCCAAGGATAACGGAAAATAACCGTAGACTACCTTCCCCCGGTCTCTTAAAAACCGGTTGTCGCTATACCCCGGAGTCGTATATGGTATTACTTTAGATTTGGGATATTGCTTTGCCGTTTCGCCGGCTATAATATCATATAAATGTGTATCAACTGCTGTATGGCTTGGTGGAATATCAGCAGTAAGCCTTATATCATAATTATTTAATCCTGTATTTTTTAGAATTCTCTCTATAGCCTTTTCATTTGTTCCCGGCAAATAACTTATATTCAACATTGCCTTTTGTCTTGTCCTATTCTGATTATAAGAACTGCAAAGCAGTGAATTGACATCTATCCTTCTTTTATTGCTGCGCATTAAGGATTGTTTCAATAAGAAAACAACCAGCGCCATATTGTATATTTTTGTGGCGAATAGTCCTTTAATTAATGCTTTTACCGGTTCACCCACATAGGTCTCCTTGCATTCTTCCACATCATCCATCTCTGCATTATCTATTTGATAGGACCTTTTACCCTTTTCCGCATTCTGACAAGTAAAATAGGTGGTATTGCCAAGCTTTATCGGGAATCCTCCGCCTTCTCCTATGACATACCAGCAATTCCGTATGAGTTGGTTATTTTCTACAAGGTATTCCATCCCGTATTTTCCGCCATTTTCTTCATCGGAAACAGCTGCAAAAATGATTCCTCTTTCGGGTAATACGTTTCTTTCTCTGATATTGATAAGCATTGACAGCCATAAACTTACCAAGCCTTTACAATCAATAGTTCCTCTGCCAAAAATCCTTCCCTTGTATTCAGCAGCACTGCAGGGATGAAACTTCCACTTTCCCAAATCTCCGTATTCTGCCGTATCCAGGTGGGACAAAAGCAGCAGTTCTCCCTTGTTTTTATCCCGTCCCGGAATATGTGCGACAATACTTCCCTTTCCTTTAACCGGTTCTATTATTTCATTATCAATATTGTACCTATCGCATATATTTTTAAGATATACTGCTGCTTCAGTTTCATTTGCACAAGAGCTTCTTGTATCTATTCTAATTAATTCCTTAAGTATATCTACAACCATCATTTAAGCAGCAACACTGCTTTTCCCCGCATTTGCCGGTTTATTATAGGTATAGCTAAGCATCCTTGCCGAATTCAATACAACAAATACTGAAGATATGTTATGAACAATCGCTCCGGCTATTGGAGATAAAAATCCCGCACTTGATAATAAAACACCGGCAACGTTCACGATAACCGCAAAGAGCCAAATATTCTGTTTTATGATGCCGTAGGTTCTCTTGCTTAAACCGAAGGTTTCGGATACCATCATCATATCATCCGCCATAAGAGCAATATCTGAGGATTCGATTGCCACGTCCGTACCGATTGCACCCATAGCTATTCCGATATCGGATAATGTAAGGGCAGGAGCGTCGTTAACACCGTCACCGATCATTGCAACACTTTCTCCCTGGCTCTTAAGATCCTTTATGATATTCAGCTTATCATCCGGCAGGAGATTTGTATGAAATTCTGTAATACCTACTTGCTCAGCAATTGTTTTGGCTGTAGCTTCATTATCTCCTGTAAGCATAATAATTCTTTTTATGCCTGCTTCCCTAATCAATTCTAATGCCGTTTTCATGTTTTCTCTTACCGTGTCGGCAATTGCGAGGCCGCCTATTACCACACCATCTTTTATTACAAGAAGCGAGGTTCTTCCATAGCTTTCCTGTTCTTTCAGATAGTCTGCCGCATCCTTATTGATCTTTAAGCTTTCATCCTGCAATACCTTGGAATTCGACACTTCAACAGACTTATTTTCATATTTGACTTTTATGCCTCTTCCGAACATCATATTAAAATCTTCTGCATCGGGAATATCTTTGATTCCCTTTGAAAGGGCATATTCAAGAATCGCTTTTGCAAGGGGATGCTGAGAGTTTTTCTCCGCGATTGCCGCTGTCAGGATCAAATCCTTTTCGCTGTATCCGTTAAAACACTTTACGTTTACAACTTTAGGCTTACCTTCTGTCAAGGTACCCGTTTTGTCCATACAAAGGGTTGTAATCTTTGCTGCTTTTTCCAATGCAATCCCACCCTTTATCAGCACGCCTCTTTTCGCCGCGTTACCAACGCTCGCAACAACGGCAGTAGGCGTTGCAAGGACCAAAGCGCAGGGGCACGCAATTACAAGTATTGTCATGACTCTCATAAGCTCATGGGTCATAAACCAAACAACTGCACAAATCAATAATATTATTGGCGTGAAATATTTAGCAAATTTGTCAGCCGCTTTTTGAACATCTCCCTTGTTCTCCTGGGCCAGCTTTACTGTTTTTATTATTTTACCCAAAGTTGTATCGCTTCCTATTTTTTCAGCCAAAATTTCAAGAACACCGTTTTCATTAATCGTACCTACATATACTTTGTCATCGACTGTCTTATCAACCGGCATTGATTCTCCGGTAATAGACGCTTCGTTAATGGCAGCCTGGCCTGAAACGATAACGCCGTCAACAGCAATTCTTTCGCCGGGTTTTACTAAAAGCATATCTCCGACTCTTATTTTCTTTAGAGATACCTCCTTATATTCTCCGTCTATTTTTTTCCTTGCCACATCAGGAACCAGCTTTATCAAAGCCTTTACAGCATTTCTTGTTTTATCGAGTGTTACCTCTTCGAGAAATTCACCAAATATCATCATAAAAGATACAATTGCGCCTGCCAAATATTCTCCGACATAGGTCGTACCGATCAGCGCAAGTACAACCATTATACCGGCTGTGATTTTTTTGAGCTTGAATGTAGCTTCCGCTGTCGACCATATTACATAACCGCCTGCTATAACAAGAGGAATAAGCGCAAAATCAAATGGCAGTACTTTCCAAGAGTATTGAAACAAAACCGCTAGCAAAATCAATATGAGTATAGCGCCCGGAAAATAAAACTTTTTGTACTTTTGTAGCATTGGGTTCCCAGTTTTTTTTGATTTAGATCCACCCATAATATACACCTCCAGCTTAATATCCTATCCTCCCGGTGGGGAGTATTTTTCAACAGAAAAGGAGACACTATGAAATTATAAATTTACAATAGATGTCCCGCTTTTTCTTTAATAATTTAATCCTGCTGCATTAATCCATATCATTAAAAAGATCATTGTAGCCGTTTTCACCATAGAAGAACTTTATTTTTTCATAGTCACGATCATTTTCAGGTTTCGCCTCTTGCTGAATCTTTTCAGAATACATGGCTACTTTGTTTTTAGAATAATCGACAGCTACCAGCATCAATGAACTCCAATACTTCTTGCAGGTTTCAGCCCAATCATCCGGAATATTGTCAAGAGGGAACCTGCCAATGATTGTATAAGCGACTTTATCAACGTAATCAGCATCTGCAAAGAACTCTTCACTCTGCTGTGAAAGCATTTCCAGACCGCCTTTAACAACTATAAACATATTGTTGTCTAGATCCACTATATATCTGAATCTATTTCTCCAGGAGCCGCAAAATGAGGAATAATCAACCACATAGGGGAAACCGTCTATTATTGGCTTTGTAATATCCTTAGTGTATTTCAGAGCAGTTGTCCAGTCCAAATCTTCTTTCCATAATTGCTCAGGCATATATTTCTTATATGCTTGAATCTGCTCCGGAGTCATCGGATCTTCCTCATCAACCAGTATTATGTTGTCATATGCCTTGTTAAGGCCTTCAATGCCGAGAAGTCTAATCATCTTTACAATTTTTTTGCCCAAACCATCAAGCTGTGCATCCCTTTGGGCATATGAAACTTTTAACTGATTTCCTTTTTTGAGTACTAATGTACCTTTTTTCTTGGTCAAGAATAACACATCCTTTCTTATCCCCTCCCTGGGGACGGGTATTTGTTAATCTTATTATAATCACCCTGTCAGTGTCTTGTCAAGAATTTATCAGAAATTATTACAACGAAGCCAATATATTTTTGGTCGTAAGTAATAAAAACTATCTTACATAAAGAACTGCATCAAGCAGAAGCTTTGTATACTCTTGTTGCGGTTCGTCCATTATCTGATGCGGCGTACCGTTCTCAATAATCCTGCCCTCATTCATAATAGCGATTCTGTCGCAGAATGTGCTGCAAAGCGCCAGATCGTGGGAAACAAAGATCATTGTAAGGCCGCGCTGCTTGCGAAGTTGATACAGATACTGCAAGATCATAGCCTGAGCGGAAACATCCAGGGCAGATGTTATTTCATCGCATAAGAGCATATTGGGCTCTGTTACCAGGCCGCGGGCTATAGACATTCGCTGCACCTGGCCTCCCGAAAGCTGACGAGGGTATCTGTCCGCTAGTTTGGGGTCGAGACCCATCAAAGAAACCATTTCTTCGATTCTTCTGTCTGCATCTGCGACGTTGCCGGAGAGCAGCCTCAAATTCTCACGCATAGACTCGCGAACCGTTATTTTCGGATCGAAAGCTGCTTCTGAATCCTGGAAGATTACCTGAAACCAGCGGCATACAGAAGCGGGTTTACGGCCTGTGTAGTCCTCGCCTTTGAATAACAGTCGTCCACTTGACAAAGGCTCGAGACATGAAATCAGATTCAGCAGTACGCTTTTCCCGCAGCCTGACTCACCAATGATGCCGAGGACTTCACCTTCATTCAGAGTTAAGCTAACGTCTTTCAGCACCTCTTTCGCTTTTTTGCCCTTGCCGTAGCTTTTCGCAATATTTCTTACCTCCAATAAAGGAGCTTCACACGTTGCCATTACACTGTCCTCCCTTCCGAACAGCTTGCAAAGTGTCCCTCTGCAATTTCTTCCAGTCTATAGGGCCTTGTCTTGCAGCTTTCTGTACAATATTCACACCTGGGCACGAAGTTGCAGCCCGTCCATTCTGCACCATCCAGTGGAGGGCGGCCCTCAAGGCCAACCGGCAGCTTTCTGTCCTTGCCGGGAATGGCTGCCAGCAGCTTTCTGGTATACGGATGAATCGGGTCGTCCAGCACCTTTCTGATATCGCCGTACTCAACCATACGTCCGGCATACATGACACCCAGCTTGTCCGCAATGTGAGAGGCAACACCCAGGTTATGCGTAATAAACAGTATAGACCAGCCAAGCTCTTTTCTAAGCTTCGACAGTTCCTCAATAACCTCTTTCTGAGATGTAACATCCAGCACGGATGTAGCCTCGTCGCAAAGCATCAGCTTCGGTCCCAGCAGAACTGCCAGGGCGATAGCCATACGCTGATTCATCCCGCCTGACATCTCCCAGGGCTGATACCAAAGCAGCCTGTCGGAATCCGGGAAGTTCAGCCTGTTAAAAATTTTGATAGCTTCGTCGCGGTTAAACTTCAGGCCGTGACTGCGCATGGCCTCCTGGTATTGCACTTCATAGGACCGTATGTTGTTAAAGGAGCCTCTGGTATTCTGAGGCACATATCCAATATGTGTACCGAGAATCTGACGCCTCTCCTCCGCCCCCAGGTGAGTGATATCCCTGCCTTCCAGTATGATACTGCCTTCCGTGATAAAGGTGCCCAATTGCTTGATGCCCAGCACCGCTTTAATCAGGGTGCTTTTGCCGCAGCCGCTCTCACCGGCGATACAAACAATTTCCCCCGGCTTCACGGCAAAGGACACTTCCGTTATAATCTTAAAATCACCGTAAGTAACAGTGAGGTTGTTGATTTCGAGCATATTATTCGCCACGTTTACGCCTCCTTTGAGTTGGCAAGGTCGCAGACGCTCTCACCAAAGTAGTTAAAAAGCATAACCGTAATCAGGATCGCCAAGGCAGGAGCAAAAACCGCCCATGGCGCCAGCTGCAGATAGCTTCTGGATTCGCTGACCATAGATCCCCATTCCGGCGTCGGCGGTGCAACGCCCAATCCAAGGAAAGACAGGCCGGCTATGGACAGCATTGTCGAACCGATTTCCATAGTTGCATTGACCAGCATGGGGCCAATCAAGTTCGGCACCACATGGTGCATAATGATATTGGCATCACTGCTTCCTGTAAGCCGACAGGCATTAATAAATGGCAGCTGCCTGATACGCATGGCATGGCTTCGGGCAAGTCTTGCGTAAGAGGTCCAGCTGGTGACACCAATAGCGATCATGGTGTTGACCAGGCTTCCGCCCAACATACCCGCTACTGCAATAGCAAGCACCAATTGCGGCACAGACAGCAGAATGTCGGTGAAACGCATTACCAAATCATCCAGCTTACCGCCGTAGTATCCACAGATTACTCCGATAAACGTACCTATCATAAATGAAATAATGACCAGCATGATGGTGGCAAAAATGGATGTGCGGGCGCCCGCCAGCAATCGAGACAACACATCACGGCCCAAATTGTCGGTACCAAACGGATGCTCAGGTGACGGCGCTTGTCTCATGGCCTGGGCATTGGTTGCCAATGGGTCGTGGGGTAAACAATATGGAGCTATTAAACTCAGCAGCAATACCAAGGTGACGACCACACCCCAGATCTGCGTTCTTCTCTTTATTTTTAGCTTCTTCAGTTGACTTCGAGTTAGTTTTGGTTTTTCTTTCTTCATGTTCCAACCTCTATTCCAGTGATATTCTTTTGTCAATTATATAATAGCTCAAATCTGTCACTAAATTGACAAGCACCTGAAGAGTTGATAGGATCAATACCGCCCCTTGCACGACAGGATAGTCCCGTGCCGTGATAGAGGTCATCATCATGTTGCCAATACCCGGCCAGCGAAAGATCATTTCCGTGACGACGCTGCCGCCGATCAGAACGCGAACTTGGAGTGAAACAATTGTAATGATAGAACCCAAGGCATTGTGCAGTACATTTTTGAATAATATAGTCCTTTCCTTTATGCCCCGGGCATGCATACCAATAACATACTCCTCACTCAGCTGAGACATAACATCGGCACGGGTCTGCCTTGCAAACTTCGAGATCATGGGGATGGACAGAGCCAGTGTTGGCAGGAACATACCCTTTAAGTTGGTCGTAGCAACGACCGGGAAAGCCTTTATCTTAATACAGAATAAGAACATCAGCAGCAAGGCAATCAGAAAGTTTGGCATGGCGTTGCCTGTGAAGGTGAGGATACGGACAATGTTGTCAAAGAGCGAATCCTTCCTGATGGCAGTGTAGACACCTATGGGTATGGCAATAACCACCGAAAACAAAGTGCTGGCAGCAGCCAGTGCTAATGTGCGGCTTAACGCCTTCATCAGCTTTGACGCAACCGGCTGATCATCTGAATAAGAAGTGCCTAAGTCACCTTTGAGAATATTCAAGACCCAGTCAACGTAGCGGACGAAGAAGGGTCTGTCCAGCCCCATTGCGTGCCGCTCCTCAGCCAACAGCTCAGGTGTAACCGTACCGCCCTGAGAGGTCAGTTTCGCCAAAGCAGGGTCGCCAGGTGTCAGGTACATCAGCGTAAAAACCAGCAATGTGATGGCCAGCAACACCGGGATCAGTTTAATGATTCTTTTCAAAGCATATTTGAGCAAGCCCTACACCCCTTTGTTAATAAATAGCTAGACTTTAAAAGGCTCTCCGCAGACAGACTCGCAAATACTTGGCGGATCCATCTGCGGCGCCTCTCAAATTAGAATATTATCTTTGATGATTATTTCTTAGCAGCAGTAGTGTTGGCGTTAACTTGATAAAACTCGTAAGGGTTTTTCTCGGAGAAATTGGTAACGCCGGTACGCAGTACTACGTTTCTATTGTAGGTAACTAATGGGACGAAAACATTGGCATCAAAGAAGTCTTGCAACATTTTGTTGGCAAGCTCTGCGCGCTTCTCAGGATCCACGGTAAAACGCAGTGTCTCAATCTCTTTGTCAATTTCTTCGCTGCCGTAACCTATAATATCTTGGTGGGCACCGAACTTGAGTACGGTGTCGATAAAGGTCATAGGATCGGCTGTCTTATCGGTGGTCATACGGTAAAAGCAAATATCAAAGTCTTTGTCGGTCATATATGTCCCGTCTGGGTCTTCAACCAGCTTAATCTCAGTAGGAATGCCAAACTTAGCAAGCTGCTCCTGAATCAGAACTGCCATATCACCTATGTTACGGCCTGAATAGCAGTACAAGCCAATTGCAGGAATGGGCTTACCGTTCTTTTCATAGACATTATTACTGTTAAGTTTGTAACCATCAGCTTCAATAATCTCTTTGGCTTTAGCTAAGTCCATTTTTGGAATCTGTACTTTACCGTATGCTACATTTTCGTCAAAAACACCGTAAGTAGGAGACAGCACGCCGCCCATGAAGGCACAAATGGCATCACGGTCTATAGCCAAAATGATAGCCTTGCGGACGCTTTCAGGAATCCTGTCGGGTTTCATGAACATGTAGGTTCTCGCCTGTGAAGGAACGGTGAACAGCTGATACTGGTCGGGGTCAGCCTTGAAAATTTCGATGTCGGTGGCAGAAAGGCTGTCATAAGCATCAATTTCACCATTCTGCATAGCCATCAGTCTAGACTGTGCATCACGCATAGAATAAAACTTAACAGCGTCCAGATTTACTTTGCCGCCCCAATATTTTTCGTTGCGCACCAGGCTTATATCTCCTTCGGGTATGAACTTCTCCACAACGAAGGGACCGGTGCTGATGGGGTTATTGTCTATATCGGTAGTAGCGTCCAGGTCAACCATGCAAAACTCAGGGCTAGCCATCTCATTTTTCAAGGTTGGCATAGGACTGGGCATGTTGATTATCAGCGTCTTATCATCTTTGGCTTCCATTTTAAAGTTACTGATAAATCTGAATCTAACGTTGACTTCCGCCATGCGTTCCAGGTTACGTTTCACCATGTCGGCAGTCAGTGGATTGCCGTTGGAGAAACATACGCCGTCATTCAGGGTCAGTGTTGCCACATTGCCCTCAATATCCAGGCTCTTTGCCACCCATGGCTCAACCTTCATATCGTCCGAAAGCCGGAAAAGGGACTCTGTCAAGCCGTACTTCTGATCGTGCCAGGAGTAGTACTCCTTATGAGGGTCCAGGGATGCATACGCGTATCCCTCCACGCTGTTCAGCGTGCCTCCGGCGGAGGTGGCAGTATCTGGTGTGGAATCGGTATTTGTGTTGGTATCACTGGTTCCGCACCCCGTCAGGGTAGCAAATACCATTGCCAAACACAGCAACATAGCAGCTAATCTTTTTTTCATCTTTTTTCCTCCTCTTTTTTCTGTTATTTGTTGCAAATGATTTCCGCAGCTTCTTTTTCAATCGCCGCTCTCTTGATTTCATCTACTCTATGTTTATTTGATTGCAGCTGCCTGTATCAATTGTAACCTTCAATTATGTTTCTATGATGATAACTGAAGCGAATATGAAGTATCCGAATAAAGCTGATATTCACAATAACGTGTAATATCGCCGTAATAAAAATGATATTATATTGCATATTGCAGCTATTATTGGATTAAGACTTTAGTCGGGCTTCGCCTGTATATGATGCTTGTAAATATGGAAATAAGCACTACACTTTAATCGTTAGATATGGAGAAATAGGTTAGGCTTCCGGCCTAACCATATTTCTCCCTATTATCTTTTCAAGCAAATGAACTTCTCTCATTAAGCATGGAGCTTCAGTTGCTTGCATTTTTGATAAACTTAT
>JAAYQK010000036.1 GCA_012519325.1 Gracilibacteraceae bacterium
GATACAATTTTTTGCATGAGAACTTGCTCCTTTCTGGGAGGTAAAGTGTTTTGTGGCAAAAACATTGTACCAGAAAATGTAGCAGGTTCTCAATTTTCATTTAACTTTACAAAACGCAGAACCTTGAAAGGAGATAGATTATGAAAATTAAGGAATTTTTTAAAAACAAACCTGTTATATCTTTGGAGATATTTCCTCCAAAGCCGGAGGCTCCTATAGATACTATATTGAGTACTATAGACCAACTGTCGGATCTGAAGCCCGCTTTTATTAGCGTTACCTACGGAGCCGGCGGCGGCACAAAATCTCACACGGTTAAAATCGCTGATATCATTAAGAACAAGTATAATATCGAAGCCCTTGCCCACCTTACCTGCGTAGGTGCAACAAGAGCCGATATTGACAGTATTCTCGAACAACTGAGAAAAAGCAATATTGAAAATATAATGGCATTAAGGGGAGACTTCCCTGCCGGATTTGATCCTACATCCGGGACGCACGGCCAGTACAAATACGCTGGGAATCTTATAGAACACATAAAAAAAGCCGGCGGCTTCTGCATAGGTGCTGCCTGCTATCCCGAAGGGCATATCGAATGCCCCGATAAGGTTCAGGATTTAAAGCATCTTAAGCTGAAGGTCGAAAAAGGCGCTGATTTTCTCATAACCCAGCTTTTCTTTGATAACGAGATGTTTTATTCCTTCAAGGAAAAGCTTGAAATACTGGGGGTAAATCTTCCTGTTTCCGTCGGTATTATGCCCGTAATAAACAAGAAACAGATTGAACGCATCACAGGGCTTTGCGGTGCTACTATCCCTGTTAAGTTCAGACGTATCCTTGACAAATACGGATATAACCCCGCTGCCCTGAAGGAAGCAGGTATAGCTTACGCAGCGGAACAGATAATTGACCTGCTCTCTTTTGGTGTGGACGGTATACATTTATATACCATGAACCGCCCTGAGGTTGCCATAGGGATAATATCACAGATTTCCGAAATAAGAAGCTTTTACGACAGCTCAAACATACCTGTATAGAGCTGATAGTATTTTCCGCCCTTGGCAATCAGATCCTCGTGGTCTCCCCGTTCGATAATCCTTCCGTTTTCCAGAACCATTATGGCATTGGAATTCCGGACAGTGGAGAGTCTATGGGCAATAACAAAAACCGTTCTGCCTTCCATAAGGGTATCCATACCCTTTTCTATCAATGCTTCTGTTCTTGTATCAATTGAGCTTGTTGCTTCATCCAGTATCAAAACAGGAGGGTTGGCAACTGCTGCTCTTGCAATGGCGATAAGCTGGCGCTGCCCCTGGCTCAAATTGGCACCGTCCGAAGTCAGCATTGTATTATAGCCCTGGGGCAGGTGCATTATAAAGGAATGTGCATTGGCAAGCTTTGCTGCATTTATAACCTCCTCATCAGTCGCATCCAGCTTGCCGTAGCGGATGTTTTCCATGACTGTTCCCGTAAACAGGTGTGTATCCTGCAAAACCATTGACAGGGAGCGCCTTAAGCCTGCCTTCCTGATTTTGTTTATGTTTATTTCGTCATACCTGATTTTTCCGTCGGGTACGTCATAAAAACGGTTGATCAGGTTTGTAATGGTTGTCTTGCCTGCACCGGTAGAGCCTACAAAGGCTATTTTCTGGCCCGGCTTTGCATATAGGCTTATTCCGTCCAATACAATTTTGTTCTCCTCATAGCCAAAGGTGACATCTTCAAAGCGCACATCTCCTTTAAGTTCACTGTAGATTACGCTTCCATCCTTTTGAGGCTGCCTCCATGCCCACATTCCGGTATATCCCTCAGCCTCCTCCAGTTCGCCTCTATCATTTTTCCTTGCATAGACAAGCTCAACTATGCCTTCATCCACCTCCGGCTTTTCGTCCAGCACTTCAAAAATTCGCTCTGCACCTGCCAAAGCGGTCAATATTGAGCTCATCTGCTGCGAAATCTGGTTCAGCGGCTGTGTGAATGTTCGCGTGTACTGCAAAAATGATGCAATGGTCCCTATGTCAATATAACCGTTTATCGACATGATTGCACCCACCGCTGCGGTCAATGAATACAGCATATAGGAAAGGTTTCCGATAATCGGCATTAGTATTCCTGCAAATGTATGTGCGTTTGCAGCCGCATGGAACAGCTCATCGTTTATTTTATCAAAATCGCTCTTTACAATTTGCTCACGGCTGAAAACCTTTACAACCTTCTGTCCCTCAATCATTTCTTCAATGTAACCGTTAACTCTGCCGATTTCCTTTTGCTGATTCCTGAAAAACTTTGCACTCAGACCGCCTATCTTATTCATGACAAAGAGAATAAGTATGAGCACAAACACTACAAGCACAGTCAATACAGGGCTGAGTACAACCATCATGGCAAATATCCCCGTCACAGTCAGTGCTGATGAGAACAAGTTAGGAATACCATGACTAATCATTTCCCTGAGAGTATCGATATCGTTTGTATACCGGCTCATCAATTCACCATGGGTATGGGTATCAAAGTATTTTATCGGCAAGGATTCCATATGAGCAAACAATTCGGTTCTCAATTTATACAGAGTGCCTGTAGAAATATTAAGCATCAACCTGTTATATGCATAGGTTCCTGCAACACCAAGGGCATATATGGCAGCCAACATGCCTATCATGGAAGCAAAACCCGTCATATCAGGATTATTACTCCCGATATATGGAACAATATATTGATTAATTATTGGTTTAAGGAAATATGTGCCGGCAACATTTGCCGCTGCACTTACAATAATTGAAACTGCTACAGCAGCAAGCTGCAGCCTATATGCTAATAAGTATTTCATAATCCTTTTAAGTGTTTTTCCCACATCTTTCGGCTTTGCAGCCGGACGACGGCTGAAAGGTCCCGCCATAGCTTATGCAACTCCTTTCTGCTGTGAATCATATACCTCTCTGTAAATGGAATTGGTGGCAAGCAGTTCATCATGGGTACCGATTGCATTAATTTTTCCGTCATCCATTACAATGATTTTGTCAGCATCGCTTACCGAGGTTATCCTCTGAGCTATAATTATTTTTGTGGTATCCTTCAGGTTTTCCCTGAGTGCCTGACGGATCTTGCTGTCGGTAGCAGTATCAACAGCACTTGTGCTGTCATCCAGGATTAGTATTTTCGGTCTTCTAAGCAGCGCCCTTGCAATGGACAGCCTCTGCTTCTGGCCGCCGGACACATTTACGCCTCCCTGCCCCAAGTAAGTTTCGTAGCCTTCAGAAAAGGAAGTTATAAAATCATGTGCCTGTGCTATTTTACAGGCCTCAATAATTTCAGAATCAGTTGCCTCTTCATTTCCCCACCTGAGGTTTTCCTTTATAGTCCCCGAAAAGAGAACATTCTTCTGCAATACCACAGCAACTGCGCTTCTCAGTGTATCAAGCCGATAGTCCCGCACATCGTGCCCTCCGACTAAAACCCTTCCTTCAATTACATCATAGAGGCGGGGTATAAGCTGCACAAGACTGGTTTTGCCGGAACCGGTACCTCCTA
>JAAYQK010000037.1 GCA_012519325.1 Gracilibacteraceae bacterium
GATTCGGTCAAAAACAGCCCGGCGTTGACATAAACACTAAATATAAGAAGTATAAACGTACCAATAAGCGCAATTGAAGCATCCAAGCTATTACCTCCAGCCTATGAGCAACACTAAAATCAATTATATTTTATATGTATCATAATAACACATCCATGAAGCAAATTCATTTTCAACCTCCAATACCGGCCGGATATTTCCATGCATTTATTATACATGAATAAACACAAAGCAGAAAACTTATTAATAATTTTCATGTTTTCTGCTTTGCTATTATACTCGAATCAGGACTTGTACTGGTTATCTGTCGGACTCCAGCCGTTTTATTTCAGCAAGTATTCTCCTGTATTCCATATCCAGCTGTTCCACATCGTCGCTTTTTCCCGGCATGGACAGCCTGCTTATTATCTCTGAAAGCCTGGTATCAAGAAGCAGCTTCTTTCTGTTCTTTTCAGCTTCATTGGAATCTGCTGCTGGCTTTTTAGATTCAATATACTCTTCGTAGCATCCTTCAAAGGTGTTCAGCCTGTGATTCTCTATAAATATTATCCTGTCAGCGATACTGCTGATAAGCTTCCTGTCATGGGTAACAAAAAATATTGTGCCCTCATAAAGCTTCATTGCATTTTCCACTGCTTCCATCGAGCTTATATCAAGATAATTGGTCGGTTCATCAAGAACAATGACATTTGCATCAGAACAGAATATTTTTGCGAAGCAGGTCCTTACTCGCTCCCCGCCGCTGAGCTTTCCTGCCTTTTTAAATACATCATCTCTTCTAAAGAGCAGCCTTGCAAGTATTGTTCTTACAAAATACTCAGGGTACACACTATCCTTCATCACGTTTTCAAGTATTGTTTCATCATCTTTGAGAATATCCGTTCCCTGACTGAAATACCCAAGATTTACACCATTGGCAAGCTTAATAGACTTATCACTCTTCATTATCATCTCTAGAAGAGTAGATTTTCCTGTACCATTTCCCCCTAAGAGAGCAGTTTTAGAACCGTTTATGATTTCAAACTCCGCATCCTTAAACAGTTCCTTTGAACCAAAGGCTTTTGATATGCCCTTTCCCGATATCAGCACCCTGCTTACCGGTTTTACTGCACTTTGAATATCAACTATTACATTCTGCTGCTCCTTTGGTTTTTCCTTTTTCTCAAGCTTGCTTATCCTTGTTTCCATTGCTTTAATTGCTTTGTCTATATTCGCTTTAGCCTTCTGATTCCCTGTCTTATGAAGGCGCGCCTCCGAGTTTCCCATACGGGAAGGTGCTTTTTTCATGGATGTCGCTCTGTTCTTCTTCTCTTTGATAGCCTCTTCCAATGCCCTCTTATTATCCAAGTACTGCTTATATTCAAATTGGCTCCTTTCAAACTCCATATCCTTCTGCAGCTTGTATTGAGAGTAACTTCCGCTGTACTGCTTCAGTTCTCCGTCTTCTATCTCGACTATCTTACTGCAAAGTTTATCCAAAAGCTCTCTGTCATGAGATACAATCAATATCAAACCTTTGAAACCTAAAAGCTTTCTTTCCAGAAGCTCTACTCCCTGTATATCCAAATTTGAAGTAGGCTCGTCAGCGAGCAGTATACTGCTGCTTTCCGAAAGGCTTTCGGCAATCTTGAATCTTGTCTTTTCTCCTCCGCTTGCCGTATCAAGGCTGCTAAAAAATAATCCGAATTCCTTAGCCATACGCTTGTCTATTTCTGAGACTGACTCCGGTTCAAGCTGAGTTATATATGATATTTCCCCATATAGCTTGATACTGCCTTCCTCAGGCATATTCTTCCCTGCAATAATGTCAAGAAGCGTTGTCTTTCCGGCACCGTTTGCTCCCACAATTCCTATTTTTTCTCCGTAATATGCCTTAAAATCTTTTATGTCTAGTATAAGCCTGTCGGCGTAATATTTTTTTATATTGTTGACTTCTAATAAAAGCATAAAATTCTCCCCCTTGCATCCCCTATTGTATAATCCGTTACACTTGCTTATACAATAAAAAAATCCCCTCCTGCTTTCCGGAGAGGATACATAGCAATAAAAAGCATGCCTGGGTTAATAAACGTCTATGGCAGCAAACATACTGTTATATATAATAAACATAGGATCATGTATCCCAACCGGAACTGAATGAATAGCAGAACAAACCCTTATATAAGGATGAATCCGCTAAATGTTTAGTTGCTCCTGATTAGAATAATCTCCTCATGTTTTCTATACCTTGCCTTTCTTTGTTTCGTACTTATTATAGTAAAGTGCACTTTAGAAGTCAAGCTGCGGTTTCATATATGCAATTTACAGGTATAGATCAGAAAACGATTTTCCCTGCCAGGTTCTTATCGAAAATCATTGTTTCCTGAAGGGCAAGTTCCCTTCCAAAGCCTTGATTCACAGCATGTCTATACATGGAATATGCTATGGAAATATCTGCATAAGCTAAGCCAACGGCATTAAAATAGATAAATTCATCATCATTTTCTCTTCCCATCTTTGTACCATCTATAATATCTATTATGTTGGCATAGATATTTGAATCATTAATAATACCATCCTTATAGCATCGGCTTACCGTCTGAGTTCTATGCTTTACCGTATTCCAATCGTCACATACAATCTTATCTGCCATTTGTACAACTTTGTACTCATCTTCCCAGCCTCCTACATGGCTGTAAAATGCACCCTTCTTGATCCAGTCCGCTTTAAGGAGCGGTGCTTGTGCACTGGTTGCAGTAACAATGATGTCAGAATCACGAATAGCTTTTTCCAGTACCGTATCACAAGCAACAAATTCCATATCCGGAATTATCCTTTGCAAGCCGGAAATGAAACCATGTTCTTCTTCGGCATATTTTGAAGCGACCCGGCAAACCTTTAAACCCGGACGCACAGCTTTCATTCCAATAAGATGCATCTTTGCCTGCTCACCGGCACCAATGAATCCAATACTTTCTGCATCTTCCCTGGCAAGTTTATCCGCTGCAGTTGCACCCATTGCTGCAACGCGCATATTTGAACATAGGGTGCCGTCCATGACACAGACAGGATAACCATTAATAATATTTGATAGAACTATTATTGCAGACAGATTTTGCGTTCCGAATCTGATAGGATTAGGGGGGAAGCAAGATACCCATTTAACACCGCAGATTTTTTCATCTAAAAGCGTTGCAGGAAGACAGTTTATCCTTTCCTGTGTTTCCTCGTTAAATATCTGTACAATCTTTTCGGGAAAAAGAATTTGTTCATCCTTGAACTTGACTAGTCCCTGATGCAATGCTTCAATAGCCATTTTTAAATTAAATGCACCGGCTTCAATAAGTTCCTCTTGTGACAAGTAAGTAAATTTAATTGCATTCTTACTCATATTATTTTTCATTTCCTTTCGTATACAATTTTTCCGTTTATCAATGTCATCAGAAATACAGAACGATAATCCAGCGGGTGACCGGAAAAAACTGCTATATCAGCATCCTTTCCTACTTCAAGACTTCCAACTCGGTCAGATATGCCTAAAATTCGTGCCGCCGTAATAGTAACCGCTTTAAGTGCTGTATCTTCAGGCAAACCTTCCGTAACTGAAAGTGCAATTTGAGGCATCATACAAACAGGTATCATTTCCGGAAAATCTGTACAAATTGCAAACTCTATACCTGCGTCATGCAAAAGTTTTGGGAGCTTAACACCCTGCTTTTTACTGCACTCCAATTTTCTTTTATAATTCATTAACGGACCTATTATAATACCGTCACATCTCTTGCTCAATGCACTTAGCAGCCGATCCGTTATCATAAAACCCTCTGAACAATGATCCAGAGTAAAATGTATATTGAACTCCTCTGCTATACGAATAGCTGTAGCAATATCATCCGCACGGTGTACATGAATCTTGAGAGGCAAATCACCTCGAATTACAGGCAGCAGTGCCTCCAATCCAAGGTTTCTATCCGGCATTTGTAAATAATCGCTATCATATAGTTCTGCCTTTCTGTCATATTCCACGGCAGCA
>JAAYQK010000373.1 GCA_012519325.1 Gracilibacteraceae bacterium
CTGAAGCACCTGGTAAGGAATGTATGCGGTCGCCAGTCTGAATTCGGGACCCATGACAAGTATTTCATATTGCGGAGCAACAAGCATTTCAGGTTCGTACATATGATCATAGGTATAGCCTTTTGCCATCATTAACCCTCCTTTATACATATTCCCTTCCATATTATTCATCTGACTTCCGATATGTTACATGCCAAAGAAAGCTAATGCAAAAAACAAATGCGGCAACCGCCGCATTTGCCGCCCATGCGCCTTTTCCGAAGGAAATTCTGGCGCAGGCAGTTAAATCAATGTTTTATCCCTGTAAACCAAATCGCATTTTTCTTCTATTTTAAGCTGCTCAAAATACCTGTTTTCCAAAGGTATCCACTTGGTCAAAAACTGCTCCAGTATTGCTTCACCGTTCCTTTCCAGTATCCTGTCCCTTTGTTCTTTTTCGTCTATGCCAAGGAAAACTTTTAAATCATAGTACCCTATTAAAGCCGGATGCATGCTGTAAGCACCTTCTATTATATTCAGCTGTTTGGGCTGAACTGTGATGCTATTTCCCATCTCCCCCTCTTTGCAATCATAAATACGATACTTGAATTCACTGCCCCTTAGTATTCCGTCAATTACTTCTTCCCTGAAGCGTTCATAATCCACATTCCCTCCGGCTTCCTCCATCCTTTCCCGGGTTCTCTGCTCAGGCCTCAGATAAAAGTGATCCATATGGAAGATGTTACAGTCGTATACGTCACCTATTAGTGCGGCTAGCGTACTTTTCCCCGAACCGCAGCTCCCGTCAATAGCAACCAGGATTCTGTCATGTGATTTCATCAGTGAGTCTATATTTCGAAATACCTCAAGGTAATTCATATAATCAATCTTTATTACACGGTATGCAGGATAATACAATTCCTTGTATTCCCCGCTGTGATGCACCGGGGGGCAGCCCCTCTTCAAGTATTCATCCAGCCAGGCACCAACTTTATCAGGCTCATATGGCAAAGAGCCTTCAATGCAGCATTGTTTAAACACCTCCAGTTTTTGCTTAAAGCACTGCATGCTCCCTTTTACAGAATTTGATGTACTTATAAAGAACCGGTTTAAAGTTTCAATATCAATGTCGGAATTCTGCCTTGCCGCAAGATTAAGCCTGCAAAGCCTGTTTCCGATATCTCCAAACGGAATCGGAGGAGTATATATACAAGGCCGGCTTTCAAGAGCCCGGAGTTCCTCCTTCAGGCCTTTCAGGCATTTATCCTCATCGGTAATCAAATGCCCGCCGGCAAATTCGTTTTGGTATATAAGCTTCACCGCATCCAAAATCTGCATTCCTGGATACCTGTCATGATGCAGCAGCAATATATCCTTAATGCTTTCGCTATTATACATTTTGCATTGCCCTTTCATCTTGCATTACCTTTGCTTTATTCAATGCCATAATGATTATTGGAATAATAATAATTTGAATAATTATGCCTGGAACAGCGTTAATAAATGCTCCTGCCATAAATAGCTCCCAAGTAAAAGCAGTTCCGCCAAGTCCGTACAGGAATATACCCGCAAGTCCCCAGGCTATTCTCCCGCAAATCATGGATAATATCAGAGCTACATATATAAAAACATTTCTTTTTGGTAGCAATTTGTACATAAGCCCTGTCATACAACCATAAACAGCCAGCTCAACAGCCATTGCCGCAGCTGTCGGCATCATTGGCGGCATTCCAAAAAGCATACTTCTGAATATCGGCACAATAAAGCCGACTACCAAGCCATATTGCCAGCCACACACAAAACCTGCTATCAAAACAGGCAGGTGCATAGGCAGAAATCTGCTGCCCAAACTTGGGATCTGTGCTGTCAAAAACGGCAATACGAGCCCAAGAGCGATAAAAACCCCTGAAAGTACAAGATTCCTGATTGATAATCTTTTCATAACCTTTTCCTCCTGATGAAAACTTATTTTTGAACAACAAAAAAACCATGCAAATACTGCTTTCTACTTGAAAGCAAATACCTTCATGGTATAAATCCTAAAATCTCATCCCGCTTATTTCAGCGCCGGCTTCTGCCGGCTATTAAATTTAGTCTAGCATATGGTTTTCCGCTTTGCAAGGAAGAAATATATAATTCTCTAACTTCCCAATTTTATATTATATACTCTCAGCTTATAATCAGAAGGGTATTTCAGCATAGTCCTGTAGAGAGATCGGGTATTTGAATCTATATCATGGGAGGCCAGCACAATATCTCTGATATTGTACTCCGGATCCCTGTTATATCCGGTAACCGCAAGAGTGTGATACGGCACACCGCCTGAATAACAAAATTGTACTACGTCTCCGAGAAATACCGAGCCGGACAGTTCATTTATACTTTGTATCGCTTCCGTATAGCTGAATATTCCATGTCTTGCAACCCTTTTAGTCCAATGGGCCTTAAAAACCGCAGCTATTTTCCATGAGAAGGTTATTCGCCTCTCGCTGTCTTTAGCAGTCGCTCCCGGCTTACAGTACCAGTTGACGCTTTTTTTGTGATTTGCCGGATTCCCGTCATCTGCCCAGGGCATCCCCCCTGCGTACAGTACCTGTGAAACAAAGTTCGTACAGTCCCCGCCTCCATGGGAAAAGGATGGATATGCAGTATTATAGTTCTTCCAATATGCATCTATATAAGCTTTTGCCCTTTCTCTGTCATAGAAGCTGTTTGCAGCCCTTTCATTCCTGTTTTCAAATGGGAACATTTCGGAGCCCTCTTCCGATTCACAGAGAAATATGGCTGCGTCATCCAGAATCTCATCAGCCATCGGATTGTCCTCTCTTAAGAGCTGAACCAGTATATCGGCAGCAAGCCTCTCATCTCTTGCGCTGGCATCATCAATCCCCAGATTGGATACAAGATACCTTATTATCCTTTCCATTCTGTCTATGCTCTGGATAAATACCTCATCATGCACTCTCCTGTCGTCCATCATTGAAACCCCTCCGTATTTGCAGCCTATGTGCATTTCCATACAATCATAAATGCCCATAGATTATTATATTCCTGCAACTAGAAAATAATAACCTATGAGCATTTCCGGAGTTCCCCGAAATGCCGTCAGCCATAATCTTAAAACCTGCCGCCGGACAGGTGGGTGCCCTGATTCCTGCTTCAACCCTCTGGTCTGTGCCAGCCCGATTTCCAATTTAATACCCGGGCTCCCCAATGTAAATTGAGGCTTAAGATTACTGAACCAACGAACATTTCAGGTATTTTACTGTTACTTAAATTATAATCCCGCCTGCATTAAAAATCAATGTATCTTCAGATTGAATCAGCATCGATCTAATCCCTCTTTTTCTTCA
>JAAYQK010000374.1 GCA_012519325.1 Gracilibacteraceae bacterium
ATTAATAGACCTATTGAATAAATTATTTCTCCTGGCGACATTAGAGCAGCCTCCGCTTGTTAGTATTATATTTTTTTCAGTTTAACACAGCAAACACTCCCTGTCAAACCTTCTGTTTCAGTATAGTGTTTCCATTCGTAAAGATAAAAACAGGAGATTGCATTACACAACCTCCTTCGAGATTCGAGACAAGATGAAAGATTGAATTTGTACATCAATTATATATCAAATACTACGAAATTGCAGCCTTTGCGACACGTCTTTTCTGTATTAAGTAAATCGCAACCATTATAGCTCCACCTGTAATATCAGTAACTGTACCGGGGTCGACAAGCAGTAAGCCTGCAACAATTAAAACAATACTCTCCCAAATCTTGCAGTTTGTTTTAAAGTATCGGGTAAATCCGGTAGCAAGACCGCCCATGCCTATAATAGCAGTTATAGCAGATTTTATTACCATCAGGATGAAGATAGGAGTTGAATAATTTCCGGTGTTTACAAGTACCAAAATAGGGTTATAAACCAACATATACGGTCCAATATAAGCTGCTATGCCAAGTCGAGTTGCAGTAAAACCTGTCTTCATCGGATTTCCACCGGATATACCGGCACCGGCGAAAGCAGCTAAAGCAACGGGAGGAGTTATATCAGCAACTATACCAAAATAGAATACAAACAAGTGGGCAGCAATTGGTGGAACATCTAATGCTACAAGTGCCGGAGCAGAAATCGTTGCTTGAATGATATAGTTTGCAGTAGTAGGAACGCCCATACCAAGTATAATCGAGCTGAACATTGTAAAAATCATTGTGAGAAGCAAACTGCCTCCAGCCAACTCAACCAGACCATCCGCCATTTTAAGACCTAGACCGGTCATGGTAACAACACCTACTATAATACCTGCAGTACCGCAGGTTATAGCTACGGTAATAGCACTACGGGCACTCTCATCAAGAGAATCTATGAACATTTTCACAAACTTGACAATATCAAATCTTTTTTCTTCTTTAATAATATTAATAATCCATATAATTATGCATCCTATGATACCATACATAGCTGCTTTCATCGCTGAACTTCCCCCAATAAGCAACCCGAAGATAAGAATGACAGGCAGAATCATATACCAACCTTCTTTAACCAACTTCTTGCCATCAGGGCGCTTCTCCTTAGGAAGACCAAGTAAACCTTTTTTAAGAGCTTCATAGTGAACGTTCAAAAATATACCGGAGAAATACAATATTGCCGGTATAGCAGCAGATATGGCAACTGTACCATATGTTACACCTACGTATTCTGTCATAATAAACGCAGCAGCACCCATAATTGGCGGCATAATCTGCCCGCCTGTCGAAGCAGCTGCTTCAACCGCTCCGGCAAAATTTGGCTCATACCCCGTATCTTTCATCAAAGGGATTGTTATAGAGCCGGTTGCAACAACGTTTCCAACGGAAGAACCACTAACAGTTCCCTGCAGAGCACTTGCTATTACGGCAGTTTTCGCAGGACCGCCTACTTGACCGCCAACAGCTGCTGTAGCAAGGTTGGTCATCCAATCACCTACACCGCTCTTCTTCAAGAAGGTTGCAAACACCAAAAATAAGAAAATAAAAGTTGATGATACATATATCGGTGTCCCCAGAATACCCTCACTTCCCAACCACTCAGTACAGACCACGCGCTTAAAGGTGAAAGGGGCATGGAAAAGGAATGATGTTCTGGGAAGATGTTGACCAAAAAATGCGTATATCAAAAATGTACTTGCAACAGATACAATTACCATACCTGCAACCCGGCGGGCTGCTTCAAGCAGAAGCAAAATAGCAATTACACTTACAACAACATCAAACTGAGTGAATGAACCTGCGCGCAGGAGCAATGCATCATAAAAAATAATATGATAAGAGCCGACAAATACACTTGCTGCCGCTAAAATATAATCATACCACGGAATATGTTTAGTGAATTCCACAGACTTTCCTCTCTTGGCAGGGTAAAGCAGATAAACCAAGGTAAGTGCTGAGGCTAAGTGCGGTGCACGCTGCAGCGTTGACGGAAATGTACCGAAAAAACCGGTATAAAGCTGGAACACAGACCATGATACAGCAATAAAAAATACTAATTTACCGGGGAAGCCTATCAGACGACGAAATGCGGATTCTCTATCGTATTGCGCCATCAGTTCATCAGCATCAATTCCTGAGCTTTCACCTGAATAGATTACTCCGTCTTCATCGGTATCAATTTTCTCTTCATCAACCGTATCGCTATCTTCTTTGTAAACGATATCAGTGTTTTCATTATTTTCTTCATCAACGTTATCGATGTACTCTTCATCAACAGAGGGAATAAACTTTTCATTTTTGTCTTTACTCATAAATGTAAATACCTCCTTCTTCTAGTTATTGAGCTTCATCTACATAATGCTAAGTAGAAGAGAGCGAACCCTCCTATGGAAATGG
>JAAYQK010000375.1 GCA_012519325.1 Gracilibacteraceae bacterium
GCTCATAATTTTATAGAAATGGGTATTGAAATGAATATCGCAGAATCTGAGAGGGAGTTGATGGATGTTTTTTGCAGAGGTTTGACGGATCATCACCTTATAAAAGAACTTTCATTATATATTGATAAATACTACGGTTTGAAAGACAGGTCCGTAGCAGATTGCTTCAACAGATTTACAGAGTTCATGGAACTGGAGGATTTGAACAGCTTTACGCTGGCAAGCAGATACAATACGCAAATGAACTATAAGCATGGAATAGAAATCGACATATCAAAATGCAGCGATATCATAGAAAAGGCCAGAGAAATAGTACAAGAGGATTTTGAAGATTTTATGGAATTCTGTACTGATAAGGTGAAAGCAATGCTGCAGGAGGAACATTCCTGAAAGGAGCGATATATGGATTTTGAAATCACTTTATTAAACCTTACGCTTCTATGCCTCGCAGGCTTTGCAGCAGCTGCCGTGGATGCTATTGCCGGAGGCGGCGGGCTTATTAACCTTTCTGCAGTGTTAGCGGCAGGCGTGCCGCCCCATTTTGCATTAGGCACCAACAAGTTTTCAGGCTCCTTTGGATCTGCTACAAGTGCATATACATTCATGCGCTCAGGCAAGGTTCATATTCCATTGATGAAATTTACTATTCCATGTACACTGGCAGGTTCGGTCATCGGAGTACTTACGGCGTTGAAAATTAGTCAGGATTTCCTGAGGTTAATAATTCTGGTTCTTGTTTTTGCGACTGCAATTTATACGATTGCCAAAAAGGACTTCGGCAGCGAGAATAAGTTTACCGGGCTTACAAAAAAGAACATCACCCAAGGATGCTTATTTGCGTTTTCCCTTGGCTTCTATGATGGCTTCTTTGGGCCTGGGACAGGCTCTTTCTTGATTTTCCTATTCATAAAAATATATGGTTTTGATTTCACGGTGGCGGCCGGCAACAGCAAAGTGCTGAATTTTGTAAGTAATTTCGCTTCTCTTGTTATGTTCGCGGTAAACGGGAAAATATATTATATGCTTGGAATACCTATAGGCCTTGCCATGATAGCCGGCGCAAGGCTGGGGAGCAAAATAGCCATAAAAAATGGTGCTAAAGTAATAAAGCCGATATTTGTGACAATAGCATTGGTGCTGACCCTAAAGCTATTATTAGATGCTGTAAGGTGACATCAGAAAATAAGCCGTCGGGAAAAGAGGTTGTGAAAATGGCCGGGGATATTGATAAATATATATTGGGTCTATCGGAGGCTCCTGATGTGTTAACAGAAGATATAGGCCTAAAAATAAGCCTGACTGAGCATCGGGATGTAAAGAAAATAATAAAAAAAAGAAATAGGGATTCCCATAAAGGAACCTACGGCAGAGTTGGAATATTGTCAGGTTCAAAAGGAATGGCAGGTGCGGCGGTCCTTAACTGCAATGCTGCACTGCGCAGCGGTTCAGGTATTGTAAAAGCATGTGTGACTGAAGAAATATACGGCATAGTCGAGTCTATGGCTATAGAAGCGATAACATATGCATTTAAAGAAGAAAGCATACAATTCGATGATCTGGACAGGGAGCTTGTACAGTTTTCGGACGTTATTGCCACAGGCTCCGGAGCAGCAAATATGAAAAGGTACGGAGAACTGTTGGAATTTTTAGTGCGGAATTCACAAAAGCCTCTGATCATAGATGCGGAAGGAATAAACCTGATGACTCCCGATATGCTGAGGAATCACAGGCAGGTTATGGTGTTAACACCCCATTACGGTGAAATGGCGAGGTTAGTAAAGAAAGGTGCTGATTATTTCAGAAAGGATATAATAAAAAAAGCGGCAGAGTTTGCATACGAGAATAATGTTTATTTGGTGCTGAAAGGAGCAAGGACTGTTATTGCCTCACCCCAGGGTCACAGTTACGTTAATACCACAGGAAATCCCGGTATGGCAACAGCCGGCAGCGGTGACGTGCTGACAGGGATCATTGCTGCACTTATAGGACAAAGAATAGAAATCACGGATGCTCTGAGAGCTGCTGTTTATATACATGGCCTGGCCGGTGATATTGGCAGTAGATATGTAGGTGAGTATTCACTCATTGCCGGTGATATAATCAGGTACCTGCCGGAAGCCTTTAAAGCTGTCATGCGGGCAGAGTACACGTGACTTGTACCGTATGAAAGCAAATGCGGAACAAAAGAATAAATTGTGTCTTATATGTATGATCTTCAATTCATTTGTAAGGATAAAAGGTTAATTTGGGTTGAGGTTTCTGTTAAGCCGATTTTCAAGCTGATAAACGACATTTGCGGGCATAATTGGGGCGACCGGATTTTGCAGGAAGTATCAAAGATAGTCAGAGCCTCAATAAGAGAAGAGGACAAGCTGTTTCGATGGGGCGGAGATGAATTTATCATACTTATACCCGGAAAAGCCTCCGAAGATGCATATAAGGTTGCGGAAAGAGTAAGGAAATCAATAGAGGAAAACAACTTTGGCATGCAACATGATAAAATCACTATAAGCACAGGGGTAGGCGAATATAAAACCGGTGAAAGCATTGAACAGCTTGTTTCACGGGTGGATGACGCTTTAATGGCAGCAAAATCCGGTGGTAGAAACAAGGTCGTACTATGCTGATAGAGTATTTATTTTTCTGCATAACCCAAGTTAGCGGATATTTCTTTTGCTGTCAGAACCACACTGGATATTATATTGCTTAAATCCTTTTCTTTAATTCTGTAACTGGGACCGGATATGCTTATGGCTGCTACAACCTCACCATAACAGTCAAATATTGGAGAGGCAACACAAATAATCCCTTCCTCCCTCTCTTCGTTGTCTATTGCATATCCTTGCTTTTTTATCAGCCGAAATTCTTTCCGCAAGTCTTCTATTGTGGTAATGGTATTGTCAGTATACCTTTGGAGGCTGATTTTACTCAGGATGAGGTCTTGAAAGCTAACCGGCTTATAAGCCAAAATTGCTTTTCCGCCTCCGGTGCAGTACAGAGGAGCTTTTGCCCCCAGCTGGGTAAACATCTTCAGAAGTTTTGTGCTTTCCGACTGGGCAATATATGCCACTTCATATCCATCCAACACCATAAGATTACTGGTCTCATCCACCATCACCCTTAGTTTGTCCAGAAAAGGCTGAGCGATATATACCAGGGAATACTGCCTTTTAGCCATGCTGCTTATCCTGAATAAGCCGACGCCTATTCTGTATTTCTTGGTTTTTTTGTCCTGCTCAATAATACTGTGAAGCTTTAAGGTGTTGAGAATATGATAGGTTGCACTAACTCCATAATTCAGTCTTTTGCTTATTTCTGTCAATCCAAGCCCTTCCGCCGATTCAGCCAGTTCTTCCAGAATCATAACGGCTTTTATGACAGAACCGATTGTTTTTGTATCTTTTACCGTATCATTGCGCATCTGCAATCAACTCCTGAAAGACAATAATATTTGTACAGTACGGGAGAATACTATTATACCATATTAATACATAAAGCGTCATAAATGATATAATTTTTTGCGGTAATGACCATAGTGTAAAATTACTGTAGGGAAAAAAATGAAAAGAGGCCAACCTTCTGATAGAATGAAGATGCAAAGTCAAACACCTAAAAGAAGGAGGTCTCTTTGGATATGATTATACA
>JAAYQK010000376.1 GCA_012519325.1 Gracilibacteraceae bacterium
AGTGGGAGGAATTGATGTTTTCAATGGGAGCGATGAGATATCCCAGGTAATTGAAGCCTTGGTTGCTTTAGGTTATAATTATTCTATAGCGGCAAATGCTGCGATGAAGCTAAAGGATACAAAGAAGCCTATCGATGCCTTAATTAAGGATGCATTAAGACAGCTTGGGACTATGAAATGATAAAGAGAGGAAGTACAATGGAAGACAGATTGATAACTCCAAAGATTATAGAAGACGATACAGAGATTGATACAAGTCTGAGGCCTAGGACCCTTGAGGAATATATAGGACAGTCGGTTGCAAAGGAGAAAATCAACATTTTCATACAAGCAGCCAATAAAAGAAAAGAAACCCTGGATCATGTTCTTCTATACGGGCCTCCCGGATTGGGCAAAACAACTCTTGCCAATATCATTTCCAACGAGCTGGGTGTGAGCATAAGGATTACCTCGGGACCCGCCATTGAGAAGCCTGGAGATCTTGCAGCAATCCTTACGAATCTCAATAATAATGATGTACTGTTTATCGATGAAATACACAGGCTGAATAGAAGTGTTGAAGAGATACTTTATCCGGCTATGGAGGATTTTGCTTTGGACATAATAATTGGAAAGGGACCAAGTGCCCGTTCTATCAGACTTGATCTTCCCAAATTCACTATGATTGGTGCCACTACAAGAGCCGGTATGGTTTCAGCGCCTCTCAGGGACAGGTTCGGAGTAATTTGCAGGTTGGAATACTATACGGATGATGAGCTTTACAAGATAATAAAACGGTCTGCCAGGATACTGAGAATAGATGCTGATGAGGCTGGAGCATTTGAAATAGCAAAAAGGTCCAGAGGCACTCCTAGAGTTGCAAACAGATTGTTAAAAAGGGTAAGGGATTATGCCCAGGTTAGAGCTTCCGGCATAATTGACAAGGAAACGGCTGATAGGGCATTAAAGCTTCTTGAGATAGATGAAATGGGACTTGATGATATTGATAAGAAGCTGCTCCTTACAATCATCAATAAATTTGACGGCGGACCGGTTGGCCTGGATACTCTTGCGGCATCAATAGGTGAAGACAGCGGTACCATTGAGGATGTTTATGAGCCGTATCTTCTTCAGATAGGCTTCATTAACAGGACACCAAGAGGAAGGATTGCAACTAATTCTGCATACAGGCATTTCGGAATTAATAAGGATTGATCAGGAGTGAGAGTATTGAAGCTGCTGCTGCATATGTGCTGCGGCCCCTGTGCTGTTTATCCTTACAAGGTTTTAAGTATCGAGCATGATATAACAGGACTGTTTTATAACCCTAATATACATCCTTATACGGAGTATAAAAAAAGGCTGGATACTGCACAGGAGTTTGCGGACAAATCAAATTTCAAGCTGATTACTATTGATGAATATAATTTGGATGAGTTCCTAAGGAATGCGGCCTTCCGTGAAGGACAGCGATGCATTATGTGCTATGCCGAAAGGCTGGAGAGAGCTGCTTCCGTTGCCAAATCAGGCCGCTTTGATGCTTTTAGCACTACACTTTTGGTAAGCCCCTTCCAAAAGCATGACTTAATCAGGAATATAGGAGAGGAAGCAGGGAAAAAGTACGGGGTGAATTTTCTATATAAAGATTTTAGAGAAGGTTATAAAGAGGGTGTTGAAAAATCCAAGGAGCTTGGATTGTACAGGCAGCCGTACTGCGGATGCATTTACAGTGAAAGAGACAGATACATGCCTAGAAGAAAGGGTGTAAGAAAATGAACATGCAATATTTTGCTAAAATGATCATAGCACTTGGAATCGGAATGGTTATCTTCGGAACTCTTCTTTACTTAGGCGGAAGATTAGGTTTTGGGAGACTTCCCGGAGATATTTATGTGAAGAAGGGGAATTTCACGTTTTATTTTCCGATTGTTACC
>JAAYQK010000377.1 GCA_012519325.1 Gracilibacteraceae bacterium
AAAGCTTAAGGAATGCAACAACGAAATATCAAAATGCAGTAAACACAAATATTACAGCTATAGATATAGGACATAAGACAGGGCTTTATAAAGGCCTTAAAACTATAATGGGTATACGTTAAGAATGACTGACAAATCATATGGGAGATGCTTGTTGTCAAGAGCATTCCATCAACCTAAATATCAGGATGATTCTATTCTTCTTTTCCCTACAGTAAATTGACGCTATCGTAAAACAAACAAATATAGCCTATGATTAAGAACTGTGGTATAATATGCGTGAATTCATATTATACCACAAAACCCATATGGACGGGGGCAAACAAATGTATGAAGTACCTTTTCTGATAGCTGCAGGCGCGATTATCGGCTGGTTTACAAACGTACTTGCAATAAAAATGCTTTTCAGGCCTATAAAGACTTTCAGGATTCCGCTGCTGAATATAACAATACAAGGCCTCATACCCAAAAGAAGGCATGATATCGCGAAAAGCATAGGAGATGTAGTGGAAAAGGAGCTTATTTCAATAAATGAGATTTTTGACAGGCTGGTAACCGAGGAAAACAAGCAGGAAGTAATATCTGTAATAAGAGAGAAGCTAATTAAGGTTGTTGACTACAAGATTCCGGCAATTATACCTTACTCCATAAAGAGCAGGATAATTGACTATTTCGACGAACAGATTAACAAGGATGCAATGTCCATACTAAACAGTTCTATTGAGGGAATAATAAGCAATACGGCATATAAAATAAAAATAGGAGAGATGGTAGAAGAAAAAATAGATGACCTGGAGCTTGAAAACATGGAAAAGCTGATATTGAGCCTTGCTTCCAGAGAATTGAAGCACATAGAGCTGCTTGGCGGGCTGCTTGGTGGAATAATAGGGCTATTTCAGGCTGTTATTATGAGAATAATATAATTGCATTTTTTAGTTGAATAATGTATAATTTATTACAAATAATATACCTATTGCTATGATAAGGATGAGTAAAGCAAGTAAATCCATAAGGGAGGAAATGTCGCAGACTGAGAGCATTTCCTGGATAATCTGCTTGAAAACCACCTTGGAGTTCCGGGTTGAACAGGCATCGGCTTCAGTATTCCCGGACGTTGATTACGTTACAATCCAGAGTACAAATCAGGGTGGAACCGTGGGAGTATATCCCGCCCCTTTCGGGGTGGGTGTTTTGTTTTTTTGCAGAAAAATCAAAGGAGGTACACGGAATGGTGAAAATTACTTTAAAAGACGGTTCTGTCAAGGAATATCCGAAAAGTACTACAGTTGAGGAGATAGTTGCTTCAATAGGAAGCAGGCTGTTAAAAGCCGCCCTGGCTGCAAAGATAAACGGCAAGGTTGTGGATTTATTTACACCTGTAATGGAAGACAGCAGTCTTGAGGTTCTTACCTTTGAGGATGATGATGGAAAATGGGCATTAAGACATACCGGATCTCATATATTAGCCCAGGCGGTAAAAAGGCTTTATCCCGACGCTAAGCTTGCAATCGGTCCTGCAATAGATACGGGCTTTTACTATGATATTGATTCGGATAAACCTTTCTCGGAAGCCGATCTGGCAGCTATTGAAAAAGAAATGGAAAATATCGTTAAGGAGGATTTAAAGCTTGAGAGATTTGAGCTTCCAAGAAATGAAGCTCTCGATATGGTGAGCAGGCTGGGTGAAATCTATAAGGTTGAACTGATAAACGACCTTCCTGAGGATGCAGTTATATCTTTCTACAAGCAGGGAGAGTTTGTCGACCTGTGTGCCGGGCCTCACGCGCCTTCTACGGGAAAGGTAAAGGCTTTTAAGCTTCTGAATGCTGCGGGTGCTTACTGGAGAGGCAGTGAGAAGAACAAAATGCTTCAGAGAATATATGGAACTGCCTTTATAAAAAAGAACCAATTGGAAGAATACTTGAACATGCTGGAGGAAGCTAAACGAAGGGATCACAGAAAGCTGGGAAAAGAGCTTGATTTATTCAGCCTCCATGAAGAAGGGCCCGGTTTTCCGTTTTTCCATCCCAAGGGAATGATAATAAGGAATGAGCTTGAGAACTTCTGGAGAGATATCCACAGGAAGCACGGTTATAAAGAAATCAAGACACCGATAATACTGAATGAGGATTTATGGCATCAATCGGGGCATTGGGATCATTACAAAGATAATATGTACTTTACTACAATAGATGAAAAGAATTATGCGGTAAAACCCATGAATTGCCCCGGAGGCATATTAATATATAAGAGTGCAATGTACAGCTACAGGGATTTGCCTCTCAGAATGGGAGAGCTCGGCCTTGTGCACAGGCATGAGCTGTCTGGAGCTCTTCACGGATTGATGCGTGTAAGAAACTTTACTCAGGATGATGCCCATTTATATCTGACACCGGAGCAAATTAAGGAAGAAGTATTGGGAGTAATAAGCCTTACGGATCATATTTACAAGCTGTTCGGCTTTAAATACAGGGTCGAGCTTTCGACACGTCCTGAAAATTCAATGGGCAGCGATGAGGATTGGGAAAACGCTACCGATGCCTTACGGGATGCTTTAGAAGCCGCTAATTTGCCTTATAAGATAAATGAGGGCGATGGTGCCTTCTATGGCCCCAAGATTGATTTTCATCTGGAAGACAGTATAGGACGTACCTGGCAGTGCGGAACAATACAATTGGATTTCCAGATGCCTGAGAAATTTGATCTTACTTATGTGGGAGCGGACGGCGAGAAGCACAGGCCTGTTATGATTCACAGGACAATATTCGGAAGCATAGAAAGATTTATAGGTATACTGATTGAAAACTATGCCGGCGCATTTCCGGTATGGCTTGCTCCGGTACAGGTGATTATTCTTCCCGTATCTGAGAAGCAAAAGGAATATGCGGAAAAACTAAATAAGCAGCTGGAGGATCTTAGTATTCGTGCTGAATCTGATTTGAGAAGCGAAAAGGTTGGATATAAAATAAGGGAAGCACAGCTGCAGAAAATCCCATATATGCTTGTGGTAGGCGATAAGGAAATGGAGGCAGGCACCGTATCGGTAAGAGACAGAAAAGAAGGAGATAAAGGCATTATGAAATTTGAGGAGTTCCTGTCAAGGATAAAGTATGAAATAGAGAATAAAATCAGCAAGTAAAACATCTTCTTCTATAAGAAATAAAAAAACAGGTAAACTGCAATAATGCGGATTACCTGTTTTTGTTATATCCTTAGAGTATAATTTTCATTGGCAAAAATAAAGGAAGAGGCAAAATACCTCTTCCCGTCATACAAATCAAACTGTAGAATGTAATTGTCAAGAAAACATCGACAGGAGTGATTTGTATGTTAGATATAATTTTAGATGAAAAGGATTTA
>JAAYQK010000378.1 GCA_012519325.1 Gracilibacteraceae bacterium
ATATTGGTAAGGCTTGAAACATCCCCTGAAGATATTGAGGGAATGGCAATGGCTCAGGGAATACTGACCGCAAGGGGCGGAATGACTTCTCATGCCGCTGTTGTGGCAAGAGGAATGGGCAAATGCTGTGTAGCGGGCTGCGAAAGTATAAAGGTGAGCGAAGAGTTGAAACAGTTTACGGCAAACGGCAAGGTATATAAAGAGGGAGACTTCATATCCTTGAACGGCAGCACCGGTCAAGTATATGAGGGGGTTATTCCTACAAAAGAGCCGGAAATGTCAGGACATTTTGCAACCCTTATGTCCTGGGCGGATGATGTGAGACGACTAAAGGTGAGAACTAACGCGGATACGCCTAAGGATGCCCGCCAGGCTGTGAAATTCGGAGCAGAAGGAATCGGTCTCTGCCGCACGGAGCATATGTTCTTCAGTGAAGACAGAATAGCAGCGGTAAGAGAAATGATCATATCCGAAACAGTAGAGCAAAGAAAGGTTGCATTGGCTAAACTTCTTCCAATGCAAAGGGAGGATTTTGTCGGAATTTTTGAAGCGATGGAAGAAAGGCCTGTTACCATAAGGCTTCTTGATCCGCCGCTGCATGAGTTCCTCCCTCAGGAAGATGAAGATATACAAGAGCTGGCAAAAACAATGGGCGTTGAGCCTGAAAAGCTTAAAGCAAGGGTTGAAGCTCTTCATGAGTTTAACCCAATGCTGGGGCACAGGGGCTGTCGCCTTGCGGTATCATATCCTGAATTGGCTGAAATGCAGACAAGAGCAATAATTGAGGCTGCAATTGAGGTTAAGAAAAATAAGGGTATAGATGTGCATCCTGAAATAATGATACCTCTGGTAGGTGAGCTGGAAGAGCTTAAGTATATTGAGAAGGTCGTAAGGCAGACTGCCGATAAGGTTATAGCCGATTCAGGCATTAAGCTTGAGTACCTGTACGGTACAATGATAGAGGTGCCGAGAGGAGCTGTGACAGCTGATGAAATTGCACAGACAGCGGAATTCTTCTCCTTTGGGACAAATGACCTTACACAGATGACCTATGGCTTCTCAAGGGATGATGCAGGCAAATTCATAGATGAATACATGAGAAAAGGCATATTCGACCAGGATCCATTCCAGACCCTTGATCAGAATGGAGTTGGGGTACTGGTGAAAATGGCTGTAGAGCTGGGCAGGAAGACAAGACCGGATATTAAGCTGGGTATCTGCGGCGAGCATGGCGGAGATCCGGCATCCGTTGAATTCTGTCACAATGTTGGACTTGACTATGTATCCTGTTCACCTTTCAGAGTGCCGATAGCAAGGCTTGCGGCCGCTCAGGCAGCACTAATCGAAAAAGACCAATCGAAAAATGCTTAATATACAGTAAGTAGCAACTCGAAAAGCTTGATATAACAAGGGTTTGAGTGATTTGTTATAAGATTAAATAAGGGTGATACCTCTTAGTAATTTAAGAGGTATCACCCTATTTTAATTAAAATATAGTATTTTGGAACATAAAACGGGTCAAAAAAGAGCTATTATGGAACACTTTTATAGTTTAATTATGGAACACTTTGTGTTAGAATAAAAGTACTAAAATTTGGATTGACCTGGAGGTGATTAACATTAAATTAGGATATATACGAGGGGTAGAAAATAGTCGTACATACAAAACACAAATGGACTTTTTAAATAGTTCAAATGTAGATAGGATATTTCATGAGAAGAATGTAGGGAATACAGTATTAAATGAGTTAGTTGATTATGTGAGGAGTGGAGACTCAATCTTTGTGTACAGTATAGATTCATTAGGTAAAAATATTAAAGCGATAATTAGGTTTATTGTGCAGACTCAAAAAAAGAATGTTGCGTTATATATAAAGAAAGAAAAGTTTGATTCAGCAAGCCAGTTAGGAAGATATGCTTTGAGTGTATTAAATGCACTTGATGATATAAACGGTAAAACAGGTCTAATGGAACGAACAGAGGCACCTAATGAAAAAGGTAGGATCCCTAGAGAATTGGCAGATTTAAGGGCTTATATGAAACTAGTTGAAAAAAGAGAAATGACGGTAGTGGAAGTTTGTAGAAAGCTCAATATTGGTAGAAGCACATATTATAGAAGGTGTAGACAATTAGAAGAAAATATAACTGATGAAATTGAAGACTGAAGGTAGAAAAAGTTATCAATTAAGTCACTAAAG
>JAAYQK010000379.1 GCA_012519325.1 Gracilibacteraceae bacterium
CCTCTCAAATCCTTGGTAGCTTCAATATAGCATTTATTTTTCCCTTTAGAACGGATAATGAATACTCCCATGTCCGGTTTCCTTTGTTTATACTGCAGCTTTAATTCCTTTTTTCTATCCATCAGTTATCACCTTTGATATTAATATCCCATCTCTTTCAGTATTCTCGACAAAGTGTGCAAACGTTCCCCAAAAAGCTCATCATCCCTGCTAAGAGCCTCGCTGAATAGCTTCATGTCCTCGTCAATCCTTTCATTGTCGGTACAAACAGCTAACGTCATGGCATCGCCCTGCAGGCCTACCCTGTCAATAACCGGGCTTGACTTATCATACAGGTTTTCATACCTGTAAGCTTCCCGGAAATGAAGCAGTGCTCTGCAAATAAGGATTGCCAGGTCCAGCACACGATGCAGCGGAAGCTCTTCAGATTGCCTTGACCATTTTTCTCCGGTATATCTCCATACTTTTGCCGATATATCCACTTTGCCCCGGTCATTCCATTGAGCCAATCCCAGTGAAAGCCCCTTTGCATCCGTATTATAGGCATATCTGCCGTCTACATTCTCATAGTTTTCAGAAACGATAACCGGTTTATGCTTTAAAGTAGTAGGTATTTTCATATTCCTGCCTCCAGTATTATTCTGATTATTTAGTAAATAAGTAATTTACTAATTTACTAAATAAATTATAATATCATTTGTTTGGAATGTCAATATGCTATATTGCTTTATCCATGATTTTTAACAGTTATTTGATATTTCTAACCTTTTCCTTCAATTCCTCTTCAGTCAAAGCATACTCTTCCGAGGATACCCACAATTCATATACGTGCTTGTCCTTTTCATATGTAAATATCACCTTTTCAGCAGCTATATCGTTCTTTGCCAATAAGGCTAATGCTTCTTTTACAACTGCCAAGTGTTCCCCATCATTTGTCAAGTGTATATTTATTTGCTCATATGCCGCACCGGTTTCAAAAGGTTTCTTCCCTCCACCGGTGACGCTTCTTATTGAACTCTCAATACCACTTCCGGAAAAAACCTCCTGAATCTTTGAATTATATTGGTTGCGGCTTTTGTACTGAAGATAATCATCGTATATTTCCTTTGAGTTGAAGCTTTTCACAATCGGAAATGAGGTTCCGTCATCCAGGCATGTAGCTAATGCATAGTACTTTTCGTATATAGGGTCAATTTTGGTAAATCCTACTTCAAAGGATAAATCCGGATACCTTTCACTAAGATAGCCGACGAACTCTCCCTTTATACCTGAAAGAAACATGATTGCTGAAAAAACCAAAACTATTAATATCCCTATAATACTGATTAATATCTTGGTGCTTTGCTTTGTTCTATATAATACTCTATTACTCCGATTTCTTTCATTCGATTGTTTTTTCCCATCCATCGTTCTCTTATCCTTTCATCCTTCTGTTTATTACATGGGAATTCATTGCACTGAAAGCAAAAATCCACTCCTTTATCTTTATGACAAGTCTTAGCATGGCAATCTATAGGGCAGCAGTCTATGCCACATGGAGCTATCTTTTGCACAACTTGACTATAATCCATTTATCAATCCCTCGCAAAATCTACACGCCATACCATGTGGTGGGCTTTCTTGCCCCAGTAATCCTCCATTATGCAGGACGGCTTACCCCACTTGCTGGTCCAAACCTTCTGTGCAGTCTTATACCCGCTGTCAAGGCAAAACTCGGTATATCCCTTATTTCTCAACTCACCGTACATCATCCTAAGCATCATGCTTCCTATTCCCTTATATTGATAATCCGGATGAACAAACACTGTACCTATTTCTATAACGTCAATGTATCTGCCCTTTGTACATTTCATAATCAAATCATTTGGCCTGCCATATTCAATAGTGCCTATTATCCTGCTCTTATCTCTTACGACCAGAAAGAACCTGTCGCGTCCTTCACTATCCATATCCTGCATGAGGTATTTCTTCTTGCACTCAATTTCCCCTTCCATCATCTCCGTCAAATGAGAGATTCCATTTTTCGCAAAGGTATCCTTAATCACGATTTCAAAAAACTTATTTATAAGATATACTTCCTCTGGTTTTGGTCTGCCAATTTGATAATCCTCCATATAAAAACCTCCTTACTTTTATTAGTCACTGCCTCCAAAAATGTAAAAAACGCACCCTATCGAACATTATTAAAGTCCTATCTTTGTTTTGAATTTTATTACGCCGCGCCTATTGCATCTGGTTTAGAGAACGGTTCTCCGCTTACGATTCCACTGAACCGGACCTCAAAGGCATACACTAATACCAGAAAAATTCCTATAGCATTATCTTTGGTCCATCGAACTTAGAACCGTGGCACAATACCGCGGAAATGCATACATTATTATTGTTACTCAATTGATTCAGTTGAGGCTTTCATCAGGACTTACAACATTTCTCATACTGCTATCTGCAACTACTTCATACAGTGACTGTGAATTATGCAGTCGTATTCCGGTATTTCTTAATATTACATCTATCGAACTGTCTGTACAAGCAGCTCCGCCTCCTGTATTTTCCCCTTGTATAATTCCTAAACTATTTTCTTTAAATACTGCACAAAAATGTGCACAGGTTGAAAAACACCCACCGTCAGTCAATAAGCGGATTTCTCCCTTAAATGCATCTTCTTTTGGAAGAATACTATTTCCGATACCCTGAATTTTATATAAAAATGGTAATTGTGTACTCTTAGAAAAGTAAGGTGTTTCCTGTCGGATTAAATATGAAAGCAACTCTTTTGCCATATCAGGTCTTCCACCAAAATTGCCCCTCACATCTATGGTAAG
>JAAYQK010000380.1 GCA_012519325.1 Gracilibacteraceae bacterium
CCCGGCCTACCCATGCCCCAGGGGCTTTCCCATGCAGGCTCTCCGGGCTTTTGCCCCTTCCAAAGTACAAAATCAAAGGGGTTCCTTTTGACTTCATTTACATCAATCCTGGCACCTGCCTCCAATTCATTCAGATTCTGTTTGGACAGCTTGCCATATTCAACAAACTTTGAAGTATCATAGTATACGTCTCCGCCGACAGTATAAGTAAAGCCATTCGCTTCCAGCCTCTTTATTATGTCTATTATTTCATCTATGTGCTCTGTTACTCTGGGATGATAATCGGCCTTTCTTATATTTAATGCCTCCGCATCTCTAAAGTATTCTTGTATGAACCTGTCGGACACCTCTTTTTCTGTCGTGTTTTCATCCTTCGCCCTCTTGATTATTTTATCGTCAACATCAGTGAAATTCTGTACAAAGGTTACCTTGTAACCCCTATATTCAAGATACCTTCTTAAAATGTCAAATATTATGAAGGGTCTTGCGTTTCCTATATGGAAAAAATTATAGACTGTCGGTCCGCAGGAGTACATTTTTACTTCTCCCGGAGTAATAGGTTCAAACTTTTCCTTTTTCCTTGTCATTGTGTTATAAAGCTTCATTTCTAACACCTTCCTATACATAAATATTAAGCTTGGGGTATGTGTCAAAATAGATAAACCCGCCTCTTAAAGAGGCGGGCAATTCCGCGGTTCCACTCTTTTGATACTCTCAAGAATTAACGGTAATCCGCCGGAGAATACTACTTTACAATCATTCAGCTTCCTCTCCGGTGCTCACGGGTGCACTTCAATCAGCGTATCATGAAACCTCTCTCAACCGCCGAAGGTTCCTCTCTGTATGCCTTTCTGATTTACTCTTCCCGATCCGTGCATCATTTATTCAGTTGTAATTATACCTTCAATTATATATATTATTATAGTTAATAGATATTATGTCAATACTTTTTTATCTGCATTTGCCTCTATTCTTTTAGTGCCCTATACCGCCTGTATTTCCGATATCCTTCGTATATATAGGCCTCCTCCGTGATATCGATGCCCCTACGGGCAAGAATTATATATCCCTCCTCGCTCACTGTCTTCTTCCTCACAAACATGATAGGATAACCCTTTACAGTCTCTACGTAATAATATTTATGATTATCATAATGTATTGTATCGGGATATTCTGCCTCCTTCTGAGGTGATATCAGCTTAAAAAAATATACGACAGCAATTATCATCACAATTGAAATAAAAGTGAATTTATTTCCGCTGCCCTTTCTCCCTGATAAAAACATTTTGTGAATTCTCACCTTCCTATAAAATAGCTGGAAGTGCAACGCTTATGGACATTTTACTTGCAAATGGCTGCCACGGCATACGCTGCAATTCCTTCACCTCTGCCAGCAAAGCCCAAACCCTCCGAAGTAGTGGCCTTGATACCGATACAATCCTTGTCAAGCTGCAGTACTGCTGCTATATTTGCCTTCATTTCATCTATATATGGTGAAAGCTTTGGTTTTTCCGCTGTAATAATGCTGTCTATATTAGAAATTTGATATCCCTTGGCATCAAGAATATCCTTGACTTTTTTCAGCAGCAAAAGGCTTGATATATCTTTGTAGGACATATCATTATCAGGGAAATGCTTTCCAATATCTGCTTCACCGCATGCTCCCAGCAGTGCATCCATTATTGAGTGAACAAGCACATCCGCATCCGAATGTCCCAGCAATCCCTCTTTATAAGGGATTTCAACTCCTCCCAATATCAGCTTCCTTCCTTCTGTCAGCCTATGTACGTCATAGCCGTTTCCGACTCTGTATCCGGGCATAGTATTATCACCTCATATTATAGAATGCCATGCTTACAGGTATTTTTCCATGCAATTGCAATGTGTACCCCTTCATATTCTGCACACATTGCCGATGTAAATCCGTATAACATTTATCGAATGCAATTCGTCATTTCCCTTCATAATCCTTAATGTATGCTTTCCTTATCAGGTATCGGCAATTATATTTCTCATGTACAGGAGCAGCGTCTATTCCTTAATATCCTTTATTGATTTGAATTCTTTTATCATTCTGTATGGTTTTGTTATTACCCTGATAGGTATGGAGCGCATAAACATTGACAGATCTTCCCGCATTTCCCTGCTGATACGCTCGGGCTTCGTCCTGATACGTTCAAAGATATCTGCTGCATATGTTGATAATACCAGCCTGTCGTCAATTTCAAGGGTAGCCTTGCATTCAGTGCACTCGATTTCCTTAATGCTGTCACCCAGGTAAGTTATATTATGAAGTGTATTTTTGCTGCAATTGACACAATACAAGTCAGCTTCCATTTTAGTAACTTTCATGGTAACACCCCATTATAATTTTCTTAATTTTATTATACATGGAACTCTTATACAATAAAATAAAAAAGTTCCTTAGGTCTTACAATTCTAATAAATAATCCAATCCCAGATTCTTAAGCTCTTGAAGCAGATACTCTTCTATTTGGACAGCATCCTCCAGCTCCATTGCCCGCTTTGAAATCAGTTCCGCTTGTCTGAAATCAACACTGGTTATTATTTTGCGGATTTTTATTATGGAAGATGCATTCATGCTGAATTCATCAAGCCCCAAGCCCAGAAGCAGCAGGCATGCTTCCGGATTTCCCGCCAGTTCTCCGCATATAGCGGTTACCTTTCCCTCATTATGTGATACATCTATTACCTTTTTAATCAGCCTTAAAACTGAAGGAGAAAACTTTTTGTATATTGAGCTGACCTTTTCATTCATTCTGTCAACTGCAAGAGTATACTGAGTAAGATCATTGGTACCGATACTGAAGAAATCCACTTCCTTTATTATATGGTCTGATGTAATAGCTGCAGAAGGAATTTCAACCATTATACCCACCTTCATCTGTTCATCAAAAGCTTCTCCTCTTTCTCTGAGTTCCTGCCTGGCTTCCTCCAATATGCTGTTTGCTCTTGCAACTTCATCAACTGTGGCTATCATCGGGTACATCAACCTCACATTGCCGAAGGCTCCGGCTCTAAGAATGGCTCTTAGCTGGGCTTTAAACATTTCTTTCATTTCAAAGCATACTCTTATAGCTCTCCACCCCAGGAATGGATTTGCTTCCTTTGGCAGGTTGAAATATGGAATTTCCTTGTCCCCTCCAATGTCCAGGGTACGTATAATAACCGGCCTTCCATCCATAACAGCGGCTGCTTTTTTATATGCTTCAAACTGTTCCTCCTCATCAGGCATAGTGCTCCTATCCATATACAAAAACTCCGTTCTGAAAAGCCCTATCCCTTCTGCCCCCTTTTGCAGCGCTTCAAGCGCCTCATCGGGTTTGCCGATATTCCCCAATAACTCAACTTGCTTTCCGTCCCTTGTTCGGGTTTGAGCATTAATCAGCCAGCTAAGTTTCTTTCTTATGGCATTCTTTCTTGCCAGGCTGTCAAACAGCTCTTTCCTCCTGTCACTATCAGGATCAACCTCTACTATACCCTTGTATCCGTCTATGGCTATAAGCTGATTTTCTTTTATTACTTCCATTATGCCCGACACACCAAGGACAGCCGGGATATCCATATTCCTGGCAATTATTGCAGTATGAGAGGTTATCCCTCCTGTCTCCGATACTATTCCCTTTATGTACTTTCTGTCAAGCATAGCCATTTGAGAAGGTGTTATCTCATATCCTACAAGTATTATATCCTCTTCTATATCATCAAGATTCTGAAAAGAAATACCCAGAAGGTTTTTAAGAAAGCGCATACCGACATCCGAAATATCAGCCGCTCTTTCCCGGATATACGGGTCCTCAATTTCCTTAAACATCTGCACATGTTCTTCTATTGTCTGTTTCAGAGCATTCTCTGCTGTTATTTGACTTGAAGTAATTTTCTCTCTTATTGCATCCATGAAAAATGGATCTTCAAGAATCATAATATGCGCCTTTATTATTTCAGCATCCTTGCGCCCCATTCTTTCCAACGCTTTTTTGTAAATAGCCTTAAGCTGCTCCTGTGAAACCTCTGCCGCTGTATTGAGCCTGTTGAGTTCCTCCTCGCAGCATTCTGATTCTATTCTGCTGCTGTTTATACGGATATCCGGCTCAATAAGCAAAAAAGCTTTACCTATTCCTATTCCCGGTGATACAGCTACTCCTTTCATCATTGCATAATCTCCTTACTCTCCGAAATTTGATTGGATAAGTTCTGACAAGCCTTCAACCGACTCCTTTTCATCCGGCCCTTCCGCACATATTTCAACAACAGTTCCCATACTTATCCCCGCGGTTAAAACACTGATTATGCTCTTGGCATTTATCTCCTTCCCCTTGTGTCGGAGAATTATATCCGAACAATAGGTAGAAGCTTTTTTCACAAATTCAGAAGCCGGCCTTGCATGTAATCCAGTCTTGTTTTTTATTGTAACTACCTTTTTAACCATGTTAGACTCCTCCTGACATATATTAGTTATTTCAACTACCCTTTTCTTGGAAGATGTATACTACACTCAATACAGTCAGCTGCTGCTTCCTTTATTGCCTCTGAATATGTCGGATGCCCATGAACTGAATCTGACAGCTCCCATACTGTAATTTCCATATCCATAAGCACAGCTGCCTCATTTATTAGTTCTGCGGCTCCCGGGCCAAGTATGTGTACTCCCAATATCTCTCCATACTTTCTTTCTGCAATTATCTTCACAAATCCTTCATATTCACCTGCAGCCAATGCCCTGCTGTTTCCCGAAAAAGAGAATCTGCCGATACAGGTATCCGACCTGCTCTTAGCCTCTTCCTCGGTAAGCCCTACTGAAGCTGCTTCCGGTATCGTATATACACAGCTGGGTATGTTTTTTAGTTCAAACCTTGCTTTACTGCCCATTGCATTCATGGCAGCAATTTCTCCCATTCTAAAAGCTGCATGAGCAAGCATTCTTATTCCGTTTATGTCTCCCGGAGCATAAATTCCTTTAATGCTCGTTTCCATATACTCATTAACTTTAATTCTCCCATCCACTGTCTCAAGATTGATGTCCCCACACCCTTCCATATCGGGAATTCTCCCGATTGCAAGCAACGCCGCTGAAGCCTTTATGGATTTGTTGTTTCCGAGGTTAAGCCTCAGCTCTCCTTCAGACTCCGATATGCTTTCCAGTACGGCGCCTGTCACCAGTTCAACACCCCTGCCCTTCAATATCCTTGAAAGCATCTCAGATATTTCTCCGTCCATGTTAGGAAGAATTCTGTCTGCAGCTTCAATTACCGTCACTTTTGTTCCGTAAGTATGGAAAACAGTTGCCATCTCAATACCAATAGCTCCACCTCCAATAATTGCCATACTGTCAGGAAGCTCTTTCATTTCCAGCGCCTCATCGCTTGTAAGCACACGGGGGTTTTCTATTCCTGGTATATTGATTTTTGCAGCCTTTGAGCCGCCTGCAAAAATGATGCTTTCACCCTTGATTACCAGATCACCGTTTACAGTCACCTGCTTTTCACTTGTAATTTTGCCTGTACCACTGTACAATCTGACATTATTGCTTTCTAAAAGTCCTTTCACTCCTGATGTCAAAGAGTTTACTACCATGTTTTTGTATTCGACAGCCTTTTCCATATCTACTCTGAAACTGTCAGTATCCAAGAGTATTCCCCTTTCCGCAGCGCCTTTAAGGCTGTGTATCAGCTCCGCATTTCTAAGATAAACCTTTGTAGGTACACAACCCCTGTTGAGGCAGGTACCGCCAACGGTATCCTTCTCCACAAGCCCTACCTTGCCCCCAAGCTGCGAGGCTTTTATTGCAGCCACATAACCTGCAGGCCCGCCTCCGACTACTATTACATCATAAATGCCTTCCGGTTCTTCTGCTGCCGGCATACTATGCTTTTTACCGGTTTTTTTCTTTGCTGCGTCTTCCGGAGCCGCTTCTCCGGCCTCTCCTATGAAGGCAATAGCCTGGGTTACAGGAACGGTATCCCCCTCTCCGTGCAGAATTTTCAGCAGTACTCCGCTGTACTCCGACTCTATCTCCATGTTCACCTTGTCAGTATGTATTTCCAGCAGGGGCTCTCCTGCTTCAACCAGTTCCCCCTCCTGTTTCAGCCATTTTATTATGGTTCCTTCCTCCATTGCCATACCTGCCTTCGGCATTATGACCCTGTAAGCCATCGCTATCCCTCCTATCACCTCTCCAAAATTATCTCCATTGGGTTTTCCATAAACTTCTTTATCCTTCCCAGAAAAATTGCACCCTGAGCTCCATCAATCACTCTATGGTCTATTGTAAGGCTAAGGCCCATAATCTGTCTGCTTTCCACCTTGCCATTATTGAGCCTCAGGTTCTCTTCAACCGCGCATACCCCCAAAATTGCGCTTTCCGGCGGATTAATAATGGGAGTGAAGGAAGTTATACCCATCATACCAAGGTTGCTTACCGTAAAAGTGCCTCCGGTAATTTCATCAATAGTGAGCTTATCCTCCTTTGCTTTGGCCCCAAGCTTCTTTGCTGCGGCCGAAAGTTCAATGAGTCCCAGCCTGTCGGCATTTTTGATGACAGGTACTATAAGCCCGTCGGGAAGTGCAACCGCCATCCCCAGATTTACCTCATCCTGAAAAACAATATCATCTCCGTCAATAGTCACGTTGATATTGGGATATTCTCTCAGGCTCTGTGCAACTGCCTTCATTACAAGGTCGTTTATGGATACACTGCTTTCAAGTGTTTTATTCACCTGATTTCTTAAGTTCAGCAGCTCTGTAACATCTACTTTTATATTGAGAGTCACCGGGGGAGCGCTCAGGTGGCTTTTTTTCATCCTGTCTGCAATAACCTTCCGCATTCCCTGAATAGGTTTCCTTACACTCCTGCCAGTCTCCTTCTTAATTTCATCAGCCTCAATACTTATGAAAACAGGAAGATCGCTTTTCCTAATCTTCCCCTTATAGCCGCTCCCTTTCACCTTTGTCATATCAATTCCCAGTTCCCTGGCAATCCTTCCTGCCAAAGGTGTATATCTCAACTTCCCATGGGTCTCTACATCAACGGCTTTTATTATTCCACCCTTCCCCGACCCTTTTACTTCAATCAGCTCAATACCTTTTCTGTATGCAAGGGTTTTTGCCAGGGGAGTAGCTGCAATTTTTGTCATTCCCATTCCCTCCCTACTCAAAAAGCTTCAAAACTGCTTCGGTTATTGTCTTTTCCGTAGGTACTACATTCTTTTCCAGTTCCGGGCAGTAGGGAATTGGAACATCTAAACCTCCCAGCCTTTTTATCGGCGCATCAAGATAATAAAAGGCCTCACTTTCAGCTATCACTGACGCTATTTCACCGCCAATCCCTCCTGTCTGCACCGCCTCATGAACAATAAGCACTCTTCCTGTTTTTGCAGCAGAGCTTATCAATGCGCCCTTATCCAACGGAAGAAGTGTCCTGGGGTCAACAACTTCTATATCTATACCCTGTCCTGCAAGGTCTTCTGCCACCTTCAGGCATGCCTGCACCATACGTCCATAGGTGATTATGGTTGCATCCTTTCCTTCTCTCTTAATATCCGCCTTCCCCAAGGGTATTACATAATCCTCCTGGGGTACAGGCCCTTTCTTTCTGTATAAAAGCTTTTGCTCAAAAAATACCACCGGATTGTCATCCCGTATGGCAGCTTTTAAGAGTCCTTTGGCATCAGCCGGAGTTGATGGAGCAACCACCTTCAAACCTGGAATATGGCAAAACCACGCCTCAAGGCTTTGCGAATGCTGGGCGGCCGCTCCTGTACCCGAACCTCCGGGAGTTCTTACCACCATTGGTACTTTAGCCTTGCCCCCAAACATATATCTTATTTTAGCAGCCTGATTTACAAGCTGGTCAGTTCCGATTGTTAAAAAATCGCTGAACATTATTTCAGCTACAGGGCGCATCCCCGTTACCGCCGCACCCACAGCAGCACCTATTACAGCCGCCTCGGATATTGGTGTATCCCGCACCCTTTCCTCTCCGAACTCTTCAAGCATTCCGACTGATACACCAAAAGCGCCTCCATATAATCCTACATCCTCACCTATGAGGAATACTCTTTCATCACGCCTCATTTCCTCACACATGGCTTCTTTTATTGCCTGAGCATATGTTATTTCTCTCATTCCAACCCGCCTCCCTATGCATAAACATCATCGCAAACAGTATCCATGGATGGATATGGACTCTGTTCTGCAAATTCCACAGCTTTATCAATATCCGATGACGCCTGTCTTTCAATTGCATCCAGCTCGGAAGCGGTAAATACTCCATTTTCTTCAAGATATTTTCTGAAGCTTTTTATTGGACATCTTTCCTTCCAGTCTGCAATTTCTTCCCTGGTTCTATATACATTGGCATCGCTCTTTGAATGTCCCAGCCATCTGTAGGTTTTGGCTTCCAAAAGTATCGGGCCACTGCTTCTGGCATACTCTCTCGCTTCAAGTACAGCACTATATACTTCCAGCACGTTATTCCCGTCCACAACTCTGCCCGGAATACCATAGGCTGCAGCCTTTTCAGCCACGTCCCTGACATTCATTGACTTTGATACAGGCATTGACATGCCGTACAGATTGTTTTCACAGAAAAATATCACCGGAAGCTTCCATATAGCTGCAAGGTTCAATGCTTCATGAAAGCTTCCCGCGTTTGAAGCCCCATCTCCGAAGAAGCATAGTACAACCTGATCCGACTTTTTCATTCTGAGAGTCAATGCAGCTCCTACAGCAATGGCTTGCCCTCCGCCCACGACACCGTTTGCCCCCAGATTGCCCCTGGACAGGTCGGCTATATGCATTGAGCCTCCTTTGCCTTTACAATAACCGGTTTCCTTTCCCAATAACTCCGCCATCATTCTGTTAAGGTCAATGCCTTTCGAAATACAATGACCATGGCCTCTGTGGGTGCTGGTTATATAATCCTTTTCTTCCAGGGCGGAACACGCTCCTACTGCACAGGCCTCCTCCCCCACATAAAGGTGAGTAGTACCATGAACCTTTCCCAATGTGAAAAAATGTGCCACTTTTTCTTCAAACCTGCGAATATGCAACATTTTTAAGTACATATCCTGCAGTTTGCTCTTTTCCAAATCCATTGTTAAGACCTCCATAACCACAATAATTTAGAGCATAAGCTCTAAGCGCCAGCCAGTACAATTCTGTTTAAAGCATGTGCAACTCCGTTATCATTGTTGGAATATGTGACAAAGCTTGCACTCTCCTTCACCTTCAAGGGTGCATTTCCCATTGCCACTCCGACACCCGCACATCGAAGCATTGAGATATCGTTTTCCCCATCCCCGATTGCAACAATTTCACCTGAACTGAAGCCGTAATAATTTGCAATCTTCTTAACTGCTTCTCCCTTTGAAATATCCCTCCGGTAAATTTCAAGAAATCCCGGTTTTGAATAGGTTGCATTGATTTGTCCGCCATAACTGCTCAAGAGCTTCTGCCTGATACCCTCCAGTTTTTCAGTTTCGCCCAAAAAAAGCAGCTTGCCGGCTTCTACTGATGCTGCATATCGGGAAAGCTCACCTACATACTCCAGTTCAGTACCTGTTAATCGGGCATATGCATCGGAAAATTGATTCCTTTCCTTGCATACTATCTTGTTTCCGTGATAGAAATTTATATGTATGCCCTGTTCTTCAGCAATTCTTGTAATTTCACAGCCCAGCTTTATATCGAGGCAGCAGCTGGACAATACCCTTTCACTGCATGTCTCGATTATATGTGCTCCGTTGAGGCTTCCGGCAAGATGCCTGAGCCTAAGGTACTCAACATACTTTTTTATCGAACTGTAGCTTCTGCCGGAAACCAGGCATACCGCCACTCCCCTCACTAAAGATTTGGATATGGCACTTGCATCTTCCCTGCTTATTTCATGGTTATCCGTAAGAAGTGTATCATCCAAATCTATTGCGACCATTTTGTACATCAAAAAATACCACCTTTTTTAAACGTAAGCACAAATTCCAAAGCTTAGAATTTGTGCTTACCCCTGCTAAAAGAATTTGTCCTGAATCCTTCTCAGCTGAACTATAAGTGAATCACCGTCCAGAGCTGCCATATCGTAGGTTATTATCTCTCCCTTTTTTACATCAGTGAGAAGCCTGGTTTTTTTATTAACCAATCCAACAGGCAAAGCTTTTATTGACTTTGCAACATCAGCTTTTTCAATAGTTCCATATACGGTATAACCGCCAATACCATCCAGGTACTGTCCGGCTTTCATATCCTTCTTGGCAATTGCTATTGTTTCAGATATAGGCGCGTTTAAAGGAACTATGGTGGACTGACTGTCCAGTACGGCCTTTACAACCGAAAGCGGCGTTTCAAGGCTGCACAGGTGATAAGGCCTGTAGAGTACATAGTTGGGTCCCTTCCCCATACTGAGATATTCCAGCTCTCGTCTTACTTCAGGCAGCTTGCTCCCAATTATTACAAACACACCCGGAGCAACTCCGTTTATATACTCAACAACCCCGTAGCTATTCAGTATACCACCCTCTTCCTTAAGACTAAGGATTTGAGGGAGCTCATTCACTGATCCTGCTGCTCCGTGGGCACCCCTCACATCGGGTAAAAAGCCTGTAGCATTTGACATTGCTGTCAGCTCAACCATGGTTTTAGTTCCATCCTTAAAGGATGTCAGCATTTTGGGGCTTACCCCCCTGCGTGTCGCTTCCTCCAGAACAGTGTCCGGATTGCATTCAAGGTCAAGAGTATTGTTTTTGCCTTTTCCGACTACTTTCACATCAAAACCCAAAGATGATGCAAAATCATAAAGTTCTTTTACAGCACCCGGCTCATCTCCAGCTGAGCCGGTATATATTACTCCTGCATTATCTGCAAGCTTCTTCAGAAGCGGACCGATTACAATATCAGTCTCTACGCTTAGCATTACTAAATGTTTTTTATTTGTTACTGCATCAACTGAAATCTTTGCACCTGATTCAGGCATACCGGTGGCATCCACAACCACATCCACCAGATTTGACTTTGTGGCTACTTCAGCATTTTCGCTTATGATATATTTACCTTTTTCTATCCAGGCATCCGCTTCTGCTGCTGTGTTTACCACCTTGTAGTCTTCATCGCTCAAGCCGGCATTTTTGTAAGCCTTTATTGCATTTTCCGCAATAATATCAACTACTACTACTGGCACTATTCCTTTCATCAGCATCATCTGACTTACCATTCCCCTGCCCATCTGGCCTGCACCAATTATGCCCGCTTTTATCCTTTTGCCTTCGGCTTCCAGACTTTCCAGTCTATAGTTGATTCCCAGCATTATTACACCTCAATTCTACACATAGATGATCTCTAATGTATCCCCTACTCTAATATCTGGTAAGATCTCCCCTTCAACCTCTACCTGTCCCGGCAGTTCAACCTCTGTCTTGCCTGTAAACTTGAAGGTGCAGTGGCCCATTGTTTTGAAGGTTCTGTTTGCCTCTTCACCAACAGCTGTTATCTTGTATTCCTTACTGCCTATCAACAGGATATCTCCTGCTTTCATGTCCTGCGAAACAGGTTCAATTGAATGCAGGACAGAAATCTCAGCCAATTCTGCCGGAGCATTGTCGTTAAAAACTATTATCATATTGTCATCCAAAAAATCCAATGCCATTTCCCCTATCCCGGTAATTGACGCCTTATAATTCATATAACCCTCCTAAATGTAC
>JAAYQK010000381.1 GCA_012519325.1 Gracilibacteraceae bacterium
CCTTCATATCTTGATTTAGAAGGATACAAGGAATTATATCCAGTTTATCCGTCTTGTCCATCCATTCATAGCCAGTCTGATGTGTCAAGCCACTTACCTTCACGACTGATTGTATATTTCATAAATATGAGATATTTAGTACAAAATTTATATAATATAATAATATATGCATATATGTTATTATATTGCGTAACGGGGTGAGAGCATGAAAAAGCTGAAATTTATATATAATCCATACTCCGGAGACGGTGTTTTCAAGGATAACTTGGATTATCTTATTGAAAGGTTTCAAAAGGCCGGATATATGATGGTTCCTTATAGAAGCAGCGATATCAATACACTTGATAAAGCATTCATTGACATACATGAGGGCTATGAGGCCATTTGTATTTCAGGAGGCGACGGTACATTAAGCAGCGTTATAAATATTATAGCATCTCAAAAACTGAAATTACCCGTCGGGATATTTCCCTTCGGCACAGCCAATGATTTTGCAGCACACCTTAATATACCAAAAAATATTGAAGCCTGCTGTGAAATTATCGAAAAGGGCAGGACAAAAAAAGTCGATATAGGAAGAGTAAATAATAATTACTTCTTGAATGTATGTAGTGCGGGGCTGCTTTCAGATGTTGCTTATGAAACAGATACAAATCTGAAGAATGCTCTCGGGAAACTTGCTTATTACATGAAAGGAATAGAGAAGCTACCAAGGTTTACTCCATTCAAAATGAGGCTTCAATATACTGGTAATGTGATTGAAGATAACTTTCTGCTGCTTCTTATATTGAATGGCAGCTCTGCAGGAGGCTTCAGCAGGCTTGCGCCAAATGCGAAAATAAATGACGGGCTTTTGGATGTAATAGCGATAAAGAACACAAATATTACAAATTTGTTTGCTTTATTTTTGAAAATATTAAGGGGAGAGCATATCGGAGATCCGAACCTCTATAGCTTTCAGACGGATAGGCTTGGGATTACCTGTGAAGATGGTTGTGAGACAGACATTGATGGAGAGCGGGGACCGGATTTTCCTCTGGATATAGAAGTTAAGAAGCATTTTTTAAAAGTATTTGTGCCGTAAAATTATTCTTCGTATGTGTAATACAGATAATCACAGGTGGAGAGGTCCATCATGCCGAATCCGGCAGCATTAAGAGCTCTAATCAGTTCTTTATCCTTCGGCATTACTGAAGTCATAGGGGGAGCGGGGAATTTTCCGCCAAGGGCCAGCAAATAGTAGTTCATAAAGTCATTTATACCTTCAAGGTTTTCATCAAACACTATGAAATGAGGTTCTCCCCTTAACTTGAAAAGTCCCTTGTACCCGTTTATTGATACAAAGCTGTTCTCCTTCAGCAGCTCCTCATACAGTTCAAAAGTTGGTTTCTGAAAATAAAACACAAAAGGCAGGATTCCATCTCTTCTTTTCAGATAAGAAAGATTTGCAAACTCTTCATAGGAAGGCTTCCAGCTTTCTACATCAAAGTCTTCGATGCTTAAAGAATTGTCCGCATCACTATAGTCCTTATAAATGAATTTATACTCCTGCCTCAGCCTGAAACCGAATTTTTTCATCAGGTTAATGCTTTCAACTGATGAGATGTGAGTGGCAAATGCTATTTTATTGGTTTTTCCGCTTCTGAGATCCTCCAAGGCCTTCTTAAAAGTCCTTATAGCTATCTTCTTTCCTATGCCCAGCCCCCTGTAATCCTTATGGATTCTCAACCCTTCCAGCCAGCCGGTACCGTCATAAAGCAGCGAATACTTGTCTGTTCCCACTACCTTGTTGGTATCAGTATCTACAGCCCCCAGAAACAAGCCTTTATCATCAACCCATTTATGAAAAACCTCAGGAAGATAATCGGTTCCATCCCAGATATCCTTGCATATATCCGCTATATCATCATAGTCCTCATGAGTAAGCTTTCTGTATTCAATCATACAATAACTCCTTTGCTCATATTGCATAATATAATTATACTATATAAATTTATATTTTTTAGAAAAAAATGATAAAATGGTATTATACTGGGCTTAGTAAAAAATCAACTGTTTACGTATATATTATTGTACAAAGGAGGAGAGATTATGGAAATAGAAGAAATTAACCTTTCCAAGCTTACAGAGGAGCAAAAACAAAGGTTGGAAGAAATAATGAATACCATTGATTTGGAGGATTCTCAGTTCATACTTCAGTATGGCACAGGGGCTCAAAGCCAGATAGCCGGTTTTGCTGATAACATTGTAAGTGAAGTAAGATCAAAGGACAGCGGTTATGTGGGGGATATACTCACCGACCTTATGCTTAAGGTCAAGGAGCTGGATGTAGATGGTGTGAGCCCAGGCAAAAGCTTCATGTCAAAGTTCCCGATATTTGGATCTTTAATTAACAATACCCAGAAGCTTGCGGCAAGATACCAGAAGCTCAGCACTGAGATAGAGAAAATCGTAGATGAGCTGGATAAATCCAAGATGCAGCTGTTAAAGGATATTACACTGCTGGATTACTTATTCGAGAAGAATCTTGAATACCTGGGCAATCTCAACTATTATATAATGGCCGGAACCCTGAAGCTTAAGGAGGTCAACGAAAAGATAATTCCGGAAATGCAGGCCAAGGTAAAAGAAACTAATGACCCAATAGATGCGCAGAAGCTGAATGACCTTATACAGATGGCAAACAGATTTGAAAAGAAAATACACGACCTGAAGCTCAGCAGGATGGTGTCTCTGCAGACAGCACCTCAAATAAGGCTTATTCAGAACAATAACCAGGTATTGGTGGAAAAAATACAGAGCTCCATATTGAATACCATACCCCTGTGGAAAAATCAGATTGCCATCGCTATAAGCCTGGCAAAGCAGAAAAATGCTTTAGCGATACAGAAAGAAGTAACAGATACCACCAATACCCTGCTTCAGAAGAATGCGGAGATGCTGAAGACCGGTTCAATTGATCTGGCAAGGGAGACAGAGCGGGGAGTTGTGGACATAGAAACTCTTAAGAAGGTAAATGAGGATCTAATAGCCACAATTGAAGAGACTCTGAATATACAGAAGGAAGGCCGCATTAAGAGGAAGCAGGCGGAAGAAGAGCTTGCAGCTATAGAGAAGGAGCTTAAACAAAAATTAATCGGTAATTAATACGCAGAAAAATGAGTGGAGGTTATCGAATGAATCAGAGATGGAGTCTGGATGAACTGTATAAATCCTTTGAATCAAAGGAGTTCAAGAAGGACTTTGAAAAATGTATTAAGGGTATTGATAATATAAGGAAATGGGCTGAGAGCAATTTTAAGGATTCGTCAGATGCAGCTCATAAGATGAGAAGATATATAAAGACCATCAATGAGTTCTATATGCTATATACAAGGCTTTACAGCTATGCGCAGCTTACATTGAGCGTGGAGGCAAAAAATGAAAAGGCACTGAAAGTAATCGATTTTCTGGAGGAAAAAGCCACAGAACTTACAAAGCCTGAGGTGAATTTCCAGAAATGGCTTGGAAGCATAAGCAACATAAATGAAATCATTGCATCTGACAGTTACCTGAAGAAATTTGAGTTCTTCTTCAGGGAGAATTTAGAAAAGAGCAAATATCTGCTAAGCGATAAAGAAGAAGAGCTGATATCAAAAATGAAGACTACAGGTTCGAATGCTTGGGAAAAGCTTCAGGAGCTTTTAACATCAACACTCCTTGTGGAAATAACAATAGATGGGGAGGAGGAGAAGCTTCCGCTGCCCGTAATCAGGAATATGGCATATAATAAGGATGCTGAACTGAGAAAAAAGGCCTATGAAGCGGAGCTTAAGGCTTACCAAAAGATTGATGAATCTGTGGCTGCCTGCTTAAACGGCATAAAGGGAGAAGTAATTACCGTATCCAGGATGAAGGGGTACAAGTCCCCTTTGGAAAAGACAGTTTTGGATTCAAGGATGGATTTGGAAACACTGTATTCAATCATTGCCGCAATGCGGGAAAGCCTGCCGGACTTCCGCAGGTATTTCAGGAAAAAAGCAGAGCTTTTGGGATATAAGAATGGACTGCCTTTCTATGAGATGTTTGCTCCCATGGGGGATGTTGATATACGGTTCAGCTATAAGGAAGCAAGGGATTATATAGTTTCCAGCTTCAGAACCTTCAGCGACGCTCTGGCGGACTATGCCGCCCATGCTTTTGATAACCGCTGGATAGATGCGGAGCCAAGGGAGGGTAAACGAGGAGGGGCTTTTTGTGAAAATCTCCATTCAATAGGGGAAAGCAGAATACTCGCAAACTTTGACGGAAGCTTCAGCAATATGACTACCCTGGCTCATGAGCTGGGTCATGGGTACCACGGGGCATGCCTTATGAAAGAAGAGTATCTTAACTCGGATTATCCTATGCCCATAGCAGAAACAGCCTCTATATTCTGTGAAACCATAGTCAAGGAAGCGGCATTGAAGAAAGCAAGTAAGGAAGAGGCTTTCTCCATGCTGGAAAACGATATAGCAGATTCGGCTCAGGTCATAGTGGATATATACAGCCGCTTCATTTTTGAAAGTGAAGTATTCAAAAGAAGGGAATCCGGTTCATTATCCGTAAATGAGCTGAAGGAGATAATGCTTGACGCACAGAAGGAAGCGTACGGAAATGGGCTTGACCCGGACTTTTTGCACCCTTACATGTGGCTGTGCAAGCCCCATTATTACAGTGCCGACTATAACTTTTACAACTTCCCCTATGCCTTCGGGCTGCTTTTCTCAAAGGGCTTGTATGCCGAGTATCTGAAGAGGGGGAAGGAATTTACTGCGGAGTATGACAGGATGCTGTCAGTGACAGGCAAGATGAGCATTGCGGATGTGGCAAAGGTCATGAATATAAATGTGCATGATCCGGATTTCTGGAGAAGCTCTCTGGAGCTTATAAGGAAGGATATTGACAGATTTATAGAGTTAGCTTCTTAATCATTCCTGGATTTTCCGGTCATATGCTCTATTTCAATTTTTATTACTTTTGTTTTGCAGGAGTCGGACTTCAAGTATTCTATGCCTTTATCCATGAACCCGGGTGAATACTTTTTCAGTATTAACATAAGGGCATCCCGTTTTTCATCGCCATATACTTCAGAAGCTTTTCCGAATACTATCACGCTTTCATATTTTGTGCTGAAGCTTTCGGGGAGGACTTGGGTTGCTCCTACCACACAAAAGGATACTTTGTTGTTGTTCTTGACATTGTCTAGCTTATGCCCTTCCAGTGCGCAGTGGAAATATATACTTCCGCCGCTGTATGCATAGCTTACGGGCACTCCATATGCATAGCCGCTGCTTCCCGTAGTTGAGAGTATGCCGTATTCTCCGGACTCAAGAATTGCAGCAGCCTCTTTATTACCTATTGCTCTATCTTTCCTTCTCATTTCTCTGAACATAAAATCAACTCCTCATATGTTATGACTAAATTATATAGCAATACAAAAAATTTCACTACAATAAATTACACACTCAGAGAGTTTCGGGGAAGCATCTCATATAAAATGACCTGATATCTGTTAAAACAAAAAGCAGAAAATATAAATATTATTGGGGGAAATATGATGAAGCTTATTGATTTGCACTGTGATACTATTCTAAGCTGTATAAACTCTAATGGCGAAGTAAAATTAGAGAAAAACAACCTCTGCATAGATATAAAGAAACTAAAGAAGGCAGATTCCCTTGCACAGTTTTTTGCGATGTATGTTGACCTGAAGAAATACAGTGCGCCAATGGACAGGTGCCTGGACATGATTGACTGCTTCTATAATGAGATTGAAGAAAACAGTGCCGATATAGCTTTTGCAGGAAGCACAAAAGAACTGAAAAAAAACAAATCAGAAGGTAAAATATCTGCATTTCTTACTGTTGAGGAAGGAGGCGTACTGGAAGGGAAGCTCCGAAACCTCAGAATTCTTTACAAGCTTGGTGTAAGACTTATTACATTGACCTGGAACTATCCAAATTGTATAGGCTATCCGAATTTCCGGTGGGAGCACAAGGACAAAGGGCTCACTGCCTTTGGAGAAGAAGTTGTGGCAGAGATGAACAGGCTTGGGATGATTATTGATGTATCCCATCTTTCGGATCAAGGCTTTTACGACGTAGCTGAACTGTCCGGGAAGCCTTTTATTGCATCTCATTCAAATGCCAGGGCTGTTACGAATCACTGGAGGAATCTTACCGACGATATGTTGAGAAAGCTCGCCGAAAAGGGAGGAGTTGCAGGCCTTAACCTTGAGCCCGAATTTCTCGGAGAGGTTGGAAGTGTGGAAGCTATGACAAGACATGTAATCCATATGATAAATGCCGCAGGTATTGAAGCAGTTGCCATTGGTACTGATTTTGACGGCTGCAGCCTTCTTACTGCAATTAAGGATGCCGGAGATATGCATAAACTTTGGGATGCACTTTCAAAAGCGGGTTTATCCGGCAGAGATATGGATAAGATAATGCATAAGAATGTTGAAAGAGTAATAAGGGATGTTATGGGGTAATTTTGGGGAACTATATCCTAAATGATTCGTCTAACTGCATAACACACAGAACGAAATTTAGGAGGGTGAGGATTGATGAAGATTGGTAGTAAAGATGTCAGAACCTGCCTGGTTTGTATTTTGGCAGTCTGCATTGCTTTACCTGTTCTTGCATTCTCAGGGGATGATACATTTGTAGAATTGCCGGAGCGCCTCGGAACATCTCCTGAAATTGCGATAGAGGTTCCTTTTGATGCGCCTTTGATGGCCTCCACGGTCAGCACGAGCAATGTTTATGTACTGGATGAGCAGGGAAGCAAGGTGCCTTTAAACAGAAAAATGGGAAGCGGTTGGAAATCAATAATAGTAGA
>JAAYQK010000382.1 GCA_012519325.1 Gracilibacteraceae bacterium
CCTTAAATACCCGGTTAACGCGGGCGATGGCCTGCATAAGGTTATGTCCTTGCATAGGTTTGTCAATATACATGGTGTGCATGCTCGGAACATCAAAACCGGTCAGCCACATATCACGCACAATGACTAGCTTCAGTTCGTCCTTGTTATCCTTCATGCGCTTTGCGATTCTGTCTCGGGTAGCTTTTGTGCCAATAAAAGGCTGCCATTCCTTAGGATCAGAAGAACTTCCGGTCATGACCACCTTTATAACGCCTTTTTCCACATCGTCAGAGTGCCATTCCGGGCGCAGTTCTACAATCGCTTTATAAAGGTCAACCGCAATCCGCCGGGACATAGTTACGATCATACCTTTGCCCACTTCTGTTTCCTGGGCTGCAAGACGCTTTTCAAAATGCTCCACAATGTCTTTGGCAATCGCTTTAACACGCTGCTCAGCACCGACAATAGCCTCAAGCCTTGACCATTTGGACTTGAGCTTTTCTTTTTGGGTATACTCCTGGTATTCAGTGATTTCTTCGTATTCGCTGTCAATAACGGGCTTTAGTTCATCCGGCAGCTCCAGCTTCGCAATCCGGCTTTCGTAGAAAATGCGTACTGTCGTTCCGTCCTCTACTGCCCTGGTCATATCATAAATATCGATATAGTCGCCAAATACAGCTCTGGTATCCTTGTCCGTAAGCGATATTGGCGTTCCGGTAAAGCCGATATAAGATGCTTTAGGAAGGGCATCACGCATATATTTGGCATAGCCGTATTTGACCTCAGCTTCAGTATCACCCTTGACAATTTCCGCTCCGAATCCGTACTGGCTTCTATGGGCTTCATCAGCAATAACAATTACGTTTTCCCGGTCTGTAAGAACAGGTACGCTATCCCCTTTTTCTTCAGGGGCAAATTTATGTATAGTCGTGAATATTATGCCTCCCGATTCTCTCGCCAGGAGTCTGCGAAGATCTGCTCTGTCCTGAGCCTGCACCGGTTCCTGGCGCAATAAGTCTTTTGATTTGGCAAAGGTGGAAAATAACTGATCGTCAAGGTCGTTACGGTCGGTAATTACTACAATTGTCGGGTTATTAAGTTCTTTCGCAAGAACAAGCTTGCCCACATAGAAAACCATTGAAAGACTTGTGCCGCTGCCCTGGGTATGCCAAACAACACCGGCTTTGCGATCCCCCTCAGTAATTGCAGCTCGTATAGTGCTTTCAACTGCTTTATTGACAGCATGATATTGATGGTAACCAGCCAGAATTTTGTAAGTATCTTTTCCGTCAGTCTGGAACAATATAAAGTTCTTAATAAGATCAAGCAGGCGTTCCTTTTCAAACATTCCTTTGATTAACACTTCAAGCTGTGGGCGGCTTACAGGTGCAACCTCGTCACCATCAATAGTACGCCACATCATGAACCTGTCTTCATCGGCAGTTATTGTGCCTGCCCTAGCATTGACACCATCAGATATAACTACAAAGGAATTATAGGTAAAGAGAGACGGGATAGTACTTATATAGTTTTGGATCTGATTAAAGGCGTCAGATATTTCTGCGTCCTCGTTGGCCAGGTTTTTAAGCTCGATGACAACAAGGGGAATGCCGTTGACAAACACCACCACATCAGGACGCTTTTCAATCCTGTTCTCAATCACAGTAAATTGGTTAACAGCCAAAAAATCATTATTCTCTACTTTCTCGAAATCAAAAACCTTGATCTGCTTGCTGACTATTCTGCCGTCACCGGCCCTAAAGGTAGCATTCACCCCATCAGTGACCATCTTCTGAAATAGACGGTTATTTTCTATTAGGGCAGGATTAAGCGGCACAAGGATTTGATGCAGTGCGTCGTCAAGGGCCTCCTGAGGCAAATCCGGGTTTATGCGCTTTAATGCGTCCCTCAGACGTTCCTCCAGGATTACCTCAGAATAATCGGAACGTTCAGGATAATCCCCACCGGGCGAAAGGTCAGGAGCAAAGGCAATTTCGTAATTGAGTTCCTCAAACCATTCCAAGGCCGCCTGCTCCAGCTCGTCTTCATAGACATTATGGTTTGGCATAAGGCATCCTCCTCTCTATTTGTCATTTTGAAAGTCATAACTTGCAGAGCACTTAATGCATCTTTGCCCGTTGTACAGTTCGAAGCCCTTGTAATGGTCACAGCCCGAGCATTGTTTATCTATAATCGGCTGGTCATTTTTGGGGCAAATATTTGCGTCAATAGCATAAAGATTGTATTTCTTCTCTTCTTTCATCTCACACAACCTCCTCCACTGGTACTCTTATCTCACCGCTCATCAGCTTGGGTAACAGGGTATCGCGAATTTCTGATAGCTTGTTACATTCAAATCCGCTTTCATAAACATATCTTAAGAATTCAGAATACATGCTATGATACTCTGCAAGAACTTCTTTACTTGGGATTACTATTTGATATTGTCCAAATAAAGTTGTAATATCTAGATTTTTAATCCCAGTAGTTCCATTCTCGTACAAGAAAAAGATTTTTTCATTATATAGATATTGTAATAGAGAATACACAAAACTGGAATAAATATCCTCTTTCAGACGTATTGTTCTACAAAAATTAGTACATATTATTGGTTCTTTAAAAGAATTAATGAGCTCTTTTGTTATTAAGATTGTTCTTCCTGTCGATTGTGTAGGGCTGCCTCCTGAAATTTCAATTATAATTTCATTTCCAGATAATTTTTTCTTTTCTAAGTTTTTCTTGAGAATATATCTTGTCGCTGGGTTACCCTTTCTTCCTTTTGCTATTTCGGGAATGTCAGCTCCTCTAATGCATACGACTTTTTCAGAATAATTACCTTGTGGGACATCTTTACCCCAATCGCCACCTAAAGTTTCATTTATGAGTTCGTCAAGTGTCCCAACTCTCCATTCTTTCGGTATTAGCCCCAGTTCGCTTTCCTGAAACTCCCCGTCCTTAAACGGCTCAAAATCCACAAACCAAGACTTAAAGATTGCCTGCGCTATTTCTTCAAGGGTCTTGTTGATTTGGTTGTTAAGCTCGATCATGTCGTCAAGGGCAGACAGTGTGGCGGCAATTACCTTTTGTTCACGGAGTGGAGGAAGCATAATATCCAACCCCTCAATATCACTTGGTTTAATCGAAGGATATGCCGATGTACTATGCTCTCCAATGGTGTGCAGTAACTCTACAATATGTTGCTGCGTTAGGTACCAATACAAAAAATTATTATCTGCTAATTCATTTTTTCCATTAATTACTGCAAATCCAGTTGAAACGAGCATATTTTTTAAAGGCTTTTTAATAATTCCGTAATGCCTCTGATTCGGCCGTACCGTCGAATAAATTATATCGTTTGCATTAACCTTTCTTTTCGCTCGACTGGGTATTTTATCTTTCTTTAGATCTAGGTACTGAATACCTTCAATTCTGTTCTCAGTTATATTACCTGTGTCAAGATAATTGATATAATCCCAGTTGTCACGGGCTGAATAACTATTTTTATTAATTTCAATAACATCCCCAAGCCTTACCTCTCTCCATTCACTAAAACTCATACCCAATCGCCCCCAGTCTTTTACGGATTTCCTCCTCAAGAGACTTGCGCTTTGCAAACATCTCGGCAAGCTCCTCGGTAAGCCTTGTCATTTTTTCATCAAAGGGTTCCCCG
>JAAYQK010000383.1 GCA_012519325.1 Gracilibacteraceae bacterium
GCATACCAATTTTATAAGTTTATGCTTGACAGTCATTTATTGGTATGTTAACATTATATATTGCATTGTAGTAAGTATTTTTGCTTAATACTGCTGCATTTGAATAAGGATAGCTAAAAGAGGCAATATTAAAATAGGTGTGCTTTAATTGTGCGGACAAACCAAAAGCGTTACTATTTAGGGGGATTTTTTGCTTTTGGCTATTTTAATTTATTTAAATTTAAGGGGTGAAAGACTTTATGCTGGTACATCCAATCTCTGCCGGAAAAAATCAGAGGATAAGCTACTCAAAAATCGACGAAGTAATGGATATGCCTAATCTGATCGAAGTGCAGAAAAACTCCTATAACTGGTTCCTAGAGGAAGGTCTTAAAGAGGTTTTCAATGATGTTTCACCTATTCAGGACTACACAGGTAATCTGATTCTGGAATTTGTTGATTATTCATTAGACGGAAAACCTAAGTATTCCGTTGAGGAATGCAAGGAAAGAGACGTTACATATTCTGCTCCTTTAAAAGTTAAGATCAGACTCATCAACAAGGAAACCAACGAGGTCAAAGAACAGGAAGTTTTTATGGGCGATTTTCCTTTGATGACAGACACAGGTACTTTTATAATCAACGGTGCAGAAAGGGTTATTGTAAGCCAGTTGGTAAGATCGCCAGGGGTTTATTATTCAGAGTCTATTGACAAGTCAGGAAAGAAGCTGTATTCAAGTACCGTTATACCTAATAGGGGTGCTTGGCTGGAATATGAGACGGATTCAAATGATATTCTTTGGATAAGAATAGATAGGACGCGTAAGATTCCTATAACTGTTTTTCTGAGGGCTTTGGGTTTTGGCACCGATGAACAAATTAATGAAATATTGGGAGAGGATGAAAGAATAAAGGCCACACTACAGAAGGATGGGACGAAGACCGAGGAAGAGGGTTTAATTGAGGTATATAAGCGCTTAAGGCCGGGAGAACCTCCAACTGTTGAAAGTGCAAAATCTCTGCTAGAGGTCTTGTTTTTTGATGCAAAGAGATATGACCTGGCCAAATTCGGCAGATATAAGTTCAATAAGAAGCTTAGCCTAAGCCAAAGACTTACCGGGCAAATACTGGAAAGAGAATTAGTGGATCCGAGGACAGGAGAAATTCTGGCAGAAGCAGGGGAAAAAATCACGAAGGATAAGGCTATAGATATTCAGAACTCAGGTATAAACGAAGCTTATGTCACGGTTGAGGGAAAGACTGTTAAGATACTGGGGAACAATACTGTGGATATAAACAAATACTTGAGTTTTGACGTATCTGATCTTAATATAAAAGAATTTGTCAATCTTTCAGTGCTTAAGGATATTCTGCAAAAGACAGACTCCGAGAATGAAATAAAGGAAGAGATCAGGAACAGGATTAAGGAGCTTATACCGAAGCATATTCTAGTTGATGATATAGTTGCTTCAATTAATTATAATATTAACCTTTCCAACGGAATCGGAAACAAAGATGATATAGACCATTTGGGCAACAGAAGGCTCAGATCCGTGGGAGAGCTGCTGCAGAACCAATTCAGGATAGGCTTATCCAGAATGGAGAGGGTTGTGAAGGAAAGAATGACTATCCAGGATATTGATGTTGTCACGCCGCAGCAGCTTGTTAACATCAGGCCTGTAGCCGCAGCAATCAAGGAGTTTTTTGGAAGCTCCCAGCTTTCTCAGTTCATGGATCAGACAAATCCTCTTGCTGAACTTACTCATAAGAGAAGATTATCCGCTCTTGGACCCGGAGGTTTGTCCAGAGAAAGAGCAGGCTTTGAGGTAAGGGACGTGCATCACTCTCACTATGGCAGGATGTGCCCCATAGAGACCCCGGAAGGGCCCAATATAGGCCTGATAGGTTCTCTTAGTACCTATGCCAAGGTGGATGAATACGGATTTATAGAAACGCCCTATAGAATTGTCAAAACCGATGATAATGGTGAAAAATATGTGACTGACGAGATTGTTTATCTTACTGCCGACGTTGAGGACGAGTATGTTATCGCTCAGGCAAATGAACCCCTGAATGAGGAAGGGAGATTTGTCAACAGAAGGGTCACGGCAAGAGACGCTAATGAAATAGTTATTGTACCTAATACAGAAGTTGAATTCATGGATGTATCCCCGAAGCAAGTGGTATCCGTTGCAACTGCAATGATACCTTTTTTGGAAAATGATGATGCCAATAGAGCATTAATGGGTTCCAACATGCAGCGTCAGGCAGTTCCGATAATAAAGCCCGATTCGCCCATAGTAGGTACAGGTATGGAATATAAATCGGCAAAGGATTCGGGAGTAATTGGATTGGCAAAGAGTGACTGTGTTGTTGAAAAGGTCAGTGCCAATGAAATTGTTATGAGGAACAACATGGGAGAAAGGGAAAGGTATAAGCTTCTTAAGTTTCTCCGCTCCAATCAGGGGACTTGTATAAACCAGAGGCCCATAGCACGAAAAGGTGATGTTCTGAAAAAGGGTGAAATAATAGCTGACGGGCCTTCTACGGATATGGGGGAAATCGCACTGGGAAGAAACATACTCATAGGCTTCATGACTTGGGAGGGCTATAATTATGAGGATGCTATACTTATCAGTGAAAAGCTTGTAAAAGAAGATATCTTCACCTCCATACACATAGAGGAATATGAAGCGGAAGCAAGAGACACCAAGCTTGGCCCTGAAGAAATAACAAGAGACATACCAAATGTCGGGGAAGAGGCTCTTAAGGATCTTGATGAAAGAGGTATAATCAGAATAGGTGCAGAAGTAAGAGCAGGAGATATAATGGTAGGGAAAGTGACTCCAAAGGGAGAGACTGAGCTTACAGCAGAGGAAAGGCTCTTAAGGGCAATATTCGGAGAAAAGGCAAGAGAAGTAAGAGATACTTCTCTAAGGGTGCCTCATGGTGAATCAGGTATAGTCGTAGATGTAAAGGTGTTTACCAGGGAAAACGGAGATGAGCTTCCTCCTGGCGTGAACGAGCTGGTAAGATGCTATATAGCACAAAAGAGAAAGATATCTGTAGGTGACAAGATGGCAGGACGCCACGGAAACAAGGGTGTTATATCGAGAGTGCTTCCGGAAGAGGATATGCCCTTTATGCCTAACGGGGCACCTCTTGAGATAGTATTGAATCCTTTGGGTGTACCTTCACGTATGAATATAGGCCAAGTACTTGAAGTGCATCTTGGGCTTGCGGCCAAAGCGCTTGGTTGGAAAATAGCTACTCCGGTATTTGACGGGGCAACGGAAGAATGCATTATTGAAACTATCGAATGTGCCAATAAGGTGCTTCAGGTAAAGAAAAACTTGAAAATAATAAAAGAAAAAATATTAATAGCAAATAAACAGCATGAGGACGAAACTCTTGAAGAACAGCAGCCGGTGGAATTGTCCGATATCAAGTCTGAAATAAAGGAAAATGTTGAAATAATTCACGAGCTTTTAGACCATGAAATCTATGATATTGACAGCAGGTTGAACTCTATAAGGGAATTGATAAAGTCTTCGGACCTTGCTGAATTAAATGTTGTTGAAAAAATACTTAAGGAATTTGGTGAAACTCCCATTGATGGGCTTGAACTTAATCATACAGGGAAAATAGCACTGAGGGATGGACGTACCGGAGAGTTCTTCAACAATGAAATTACTGTTGGTTATATGTATATAATGAAGCTTTTGCATCTTGTGGATGATAAGATCCATGCAAGGTCTACAGGCCCATACTCTCTCGTAACGCAGCAGCCCCTTGGCGGTAAAGCCCAGTTCGGCGGCCAGAGGTTCGGGGAAATGGAGGTTTGGGCGCTGGAAGCCTATGGTTCAGCCCATGCACTTCAGGAAATACTTACTGTTAAGTCTGACGATGTAGTAGGAAGAGTGAAGACCTACGAATCCATTGTCAAGGGGGAAAACATACCAGAACCAGGTGTGCCTGAATCTTTCAAGGTTCTTATTAAAGAGCTTCAGAGTCTGGCTCTTGATGTGAAGGTTCTGACTGAGGAGCATGAAGAGATTACAATAAGAGAATCGGTGGAAGAAGATGGGGAGGATATGGGTTCTGATATGGAAGTAAGGGAGGATATGGATTTCTCAAGTCTTTCATATAAAGGAGAACCGGTTACTTCAGAGGATCTTTACGAGGATTATGAAACGGAAGCTGAAGGAACGGAAGAATTCGATGCGGAGATAGACCTGGATGAACTTCTTATAAATGAAAGTGAAGTAGAAGAAGTTGAAGAGGATGACGAAGAGTTCTAACACGAGGCATGAGCCGGGATTTGCGAAGCGGAATTCAGTAATTAATTATTTAGAAGGGAGAGATAACTCCTTGTTTGAATTAAATAACTTTGAAGCAATAAAAATAGGTTTGGCATCACCGGAGAAAATAAGAGAATGGTCAAGAGGAGAGGTTAAGAAACCTGAGACAATAAACTACAGGACCTTAAAGCCTGAAAAGGAGGGACTGTTCTGCGAAAAGATTTTTGGTCCTACGAAGGATTGGGAATGTCACTGCGGAAAATACAAGAGAATCAGATATAAGGGTATAATATGCGATCGCTGTGGTGTTGAAATAACCAAGGCTAAAGTGAGAAGAGAAAGAATGGGGCATATAGAGCTTGCTGCCCCAGTATCCCATATTTGGTATTTCAAAGGTATACCCAGCAGAATGGGGCTTATGCTGGATATGTCGCCAAGAGCCTTGGAAAAGGTTCTGTACTTTGCTTCATATATAGTAATTGACAGCGGCGATACGCCTCTTTCAAAAAAGCAATTGTTAAGTGAAAAGGAATACAGAGAAAGCATTGAGAAATTTGGCAATAGATTCAGGGCAGGAATGGGAGCGGAATCAATCAGAGAACTTCTTCTGGAGATGGATCTTGAAAACCTGTCAAAGGAGCTGAGACAGGAGCTTAAGAACAGTACAGGGCAGAAAAGGCTCAGAACTGTAAGAAGGCTGGAAGTAGTAGAGGCTTTCAAGAATTCCGGAAACAAGCCTGAGTGGATGATTCTGGAGGCTATACCTGTAATACCGCCGGATTTGAGGCCGATGGTGCAGCTGGATGGGGGAAGATTTGCCACCTCCGACCTGAATGATCTTTATAGAAGGGTCATAAACAGGAATAACAGGCTTAAAAGATTGCTGGATCTGGGTGCACCCGACATAATAGTCAGAAATGAAAAGAGAATGCTACAGGAAGCAGTTGATGCACTTATTGACAACGGCAGAAGGGGAAGACCCGTAACCGGACCTGGTAACAGGCCTCTGAAATCCTTAAGCGACATGCTTAAAGGAAAGCAGGGCAGGTTCAGGCAGAACCTTCTTGGAAAACGTGTTGACTACTCGGGTCGTTCGGTTATAGTTGTAGGACCTGAACTGAAGCTTTTTCAATGCGGTTTGCCCAACGAAATGGCACTGGAGCTGTTTAAACCTTTTGTAATGAAGAAGCTTGTGAATGACGGGCTTGCTCATAATATTAAAAGTGCCAAGAGAATGGTTGAAAGAGTGAAACCGGAGGTTTGGGATGTACTTGAAGAGGTAATAAGTGAGCATCCGGTGCTTTTGAACCGTGCTCCAACACTTCACAGGCTGGGGATACAGGCTTTTGAACCTGTACTTGTACAAGGCAGGGCATTGAAGATACACCCCCTAGTATGCACAGCATACAATGCGGACTTTGACGGAGACCAGATGGCGGTGCATGTACCTTTATCCGTAGAAGCACAGGCAGAAGCAAGATTCCTTATGCTGTCTGCTAACAATATCCTGGCGCCGAAGGATGGGAGGCCGGTTGTCAGCCCAACTCAGGATATGGTTATGGGAATATACTATCTTACTTTATATATGCCTGGGCAGAAGGGCGAAGGCAAGATGTTTACAGATCTGAACGAAATGCTTATGGCTTATCAGTTGGAAGAGATTTCACTCCATGCAAAAGTAAAGGTAAAAATAAGCAAAAATATTAACGGCAGGATTGTCAGCAGGCTTGTTGAAAATACGGTCGGAAGGTTCATTTTTAATCAGTCTATTCCTCAAGATCTAGGTTTTGTTGAGAGAAATACTGAAGATGATATGTTTCTTCTGGAGATTGATCCCAGAGATAAGGACGGTAATTTGACGCCTATAGATAAGTCGCTTCTGGGTAAAATAGTGGATAAATGTTATAGAATTCATGGAAACACAAATACTGCAATTGTGCTGGATGAGATAAAGAGACTGGGCTTTAAGTACTCAACAAAGGGTGCAATTACAATAAGCATATCTGATATGGATATACCGGTGGCTAAGAAGGAACTGCTATCAAAAGCGGATGAGAGAGTAGATAAAATAGAAAAAATGTACAGGAGAGGCCTCATATCCAATGATGAAAGATATGAACAGGTAATAGATACCTGGAAGCTGGCAATGGAAGATGTTACAAAAGCATTAATGGATAACCTGGATAGGCTTAATCCGGTCTTTATGATGGCAAATTCGGGTGCAAGGGGAAGCGTAAACCAAATTAAGCAGCTATGCGGCATGAGAGGCCTTATGGCAGACACCTCGGGAAGAATCATTGAGATTCCCATAAAAGCTAATTTCCGTGAAGGTCTTGATGTACTGGAATTCTTCACATCAACCCATGGTGCAAGGAAGGGACTGGCGGATACTGCACTTCGTACTGCCGACTCCGGTTATCTGACAAGACGTCTTGTTGACGTAAGCCAGGATGTCATAGTAAGAGAAGATGACTGCGGAACGGAAGAGGGCTTGCTGGTCAGCGAAATCAAAGATGGAAATGAAGTAATTGAAAAGCTGAAAGACAGGCTTATAGGAAGATACGCCAGCAGCGATATTCTACATCCTGAGACCGGCGGGATTCTGGTAAAGAGAAATGAGCTTATAACCCAAAAGTCAGCAAGCAATATTGTCAAGCTGGGAATTAAGAAAGTTCCGATTAGGTCTGTGCTGACCTGTCGCTCAAAATACGGAGTATGCACCAAGTGCTATGGAGTAAACCTGGCAACAGGGGATCCGGTGCATATTGGTGAGGCAGTCGGGATAATTGCAGCCCAGTCAATAGGAGAGCCGGGTACGCAGCTTACAATGAGAACCTTCCATACCGGGGGCGTTGCCGGTGATGACATAACTCAAGGTCTCCCCAGAGTTGAAGAGCTTTTTGAAGCCAGAAAGCCTAAGGGACTTGCAATAATATCAGAAATCACGGGTGTTGTAAAGATAGCAGACCAGAGGAAGAAGAAGGATGTTATTGTAACTGCTGATGATGGGGAAACCAGGACATACTCAATACCATACGGTTCGAGACTTAGAGTTGCAGATGGAGAAACAGTTGAAGCAGGGGACGAAATAACCGAAGGTTCGGTTAATCCCCATGATATATTGAAAATCAAGGGCGTATCCGGTGTGCAAAGCTATCTGCTTGCGGAAGTTCAAAGGGTATACAGGCTTCAGGGTGTTGATATTGCGGATAAGCATATAGAGGTTATAGTCAGGCAAATGTTGAGAAAAGTCAAGATAGAAGAATCCGGAGATACGGATCTGCTCCCGGGAGGACTTTTCGACATATTCAAATATGAAGAAGAAAATCAACGAGTCAGTGCTGAAGGCGGCGAGATGGCTACAGGGAAGAGAGTGCTTCTTGGAATAACCAAAGCATCTCTGGCAACAGATTCCTTCTTGTCGGCCGCATCCTTCCAGGAAACAACAAGAGTTCTGACTGAAGCGGCAATAAAGGGCAAGATAGACCCCCTTGTAGGTTTAAAAGAAAATGTAATAATCGGAAAGCTTATTCCGGCAGGCACCGGTATGAAAAAATATATGGATATATCGGTAAAACAGGTAGAGGCGGAGTAAATATATTCCTTGAATGCGGGAATATGTGATTGGCAAATAGATTTTTTGCACAAATGAAAAAACCTATATTGACATATTGTTATAACAAATGCTAAACTAATTAAGTGCTTTACTGAGAACCATAACTATGGTTCTCTGTTGTTCGCATCTTATTTGCGGATGTCTGGTGCTGCCGTGCAAAAATCCTTAAGAGGTGGTTAATATGCAAGAATTAAAAGCCTTACAGAGAAGAACAGTGTGGCTGAAGCAGACGGTAAAAGCAATAAAAAATGGAACAGCAGTAAAGGTATATTTAGCAGAGGATGCCGATGATTTTATAAAACAATCGGTGATAGATGCATGTAGAGATAAAAATCTACAAATCATATATGTCAGCAATATGAAAGAGCTTGGAGATGCATGCGGTATTGATATAGGCGCCTCAACGGCGGCTATCAAGAAACAGGATGCATAATACCGAACCTCTTCATATGAAGAGGTTTTTATGTATCACTGGTTTACACAGTGTATAACAGCGCTTGACAATTGTTGGGCCTGTATATGATAAATAAAATAAGGAGGTGCATTTAATGCCTACAATTAGCCAGTTGGTGAGGAAGGGCAGAGAGAAGGTTGAATACAAATCAGCTGCACCGGCACTGAAGGAAAGTCCTCAGAAAAGGGGAGTATGTACTGTTGTAAAGACAACAACACCCAAGAAGCCTAATTCCGCATTGAGAAAAATTGCCAGAGTTAGACTTTCAAACAACATTGAAGTATCAGGCTATATTCCCGGAATCGGCCATAACCTTCAGGAACACTCGGTTGTTCTTATCAGGGGCGGCAGGATTAAGGACCTTCCCGGCGTAAGGTACCACATAGTAAGAGGTGCTCTTGATGCTGCTGGTGTCGCTAACAGAAAGCAAGGCAGATCAAAGTATGGTGCCAAAAGACCAAAGAAATAATATTGTGCGGGTTATTTGACATTGGCTGACTACAGCCGGTGTTTTGAATATATTTGCGCACAACGGCAGTGGATGACTTGATACTGCCGAGTACCGATGATATTAAAATAATATTAAGGAGGGAAGCATAGTGCCAAGAAAAGGACATATACCGAAAAGGGATGTATTGCCGGATCCGTTATACAACGATAAGATTGTTACAAAGCTGATAAACAACATTATGTATGACGGCAAAAAGAGTGTAGGACAGAAAATAGTCTACGGTGCCTTTGAAATATTGAGGGAAAAGACAGGCAAGGATCCTCTTGAAGTATTTGAGACAGCTATGAATAATATCATGCCTGTTCTGGAGGTTAAAGCAAGAAGAATACGCGGAGCTACTTATCAGGTTCCTATAGAAGTAAGGCCCGACAGAAGGCAGGCGTTAGGGATGAGATGGTTGATTGAATTCGCCAGAAAAAGAGGAGAAAAGACTATGAAAGAAAGATTGGCTGCTGAAATTTTGGATGCTGCCAATAATACCGGCAATAGTGTAAAGAAGAAAGAAGATACCCATAAGATGGCAGAAGCCAATAAGGCCTTTGCACATTACAGATGGTAATTCCAAACAGAGGTAATTGTGATAAATAATAATGAATTAATGCTAAATATTAATATTTTCGGGAAGTATAACAGTGATACTTGCAACAGAAAGGAGGATAATTGTGCCTAGGCAATTTCCGCTGGAAAATATCAGAAACATAGGAATAATGGCCCATATTGATGCAGGAAAGACAACAACTACGGAAAGAGTACTGTATTATACAGGAAAAACGTACAAAATAGGTGAAGTTCACGAAGGAACTGCTACAATGGACTGGATGGAGCAGGAGCAGGAAAGGGGAATAACAATAACTTCTGCAGCTACAACAGCTGAGTGGAAGGGTCATAGAATAAACATCATAGATACGCCGGGGCACGTGGACTTTACTGTTGAAGTAGAAAGGTCACTGCGTGTATTAGATGGAGCCGTAGCAGTTTTTTGTGCTAAGGGTGGAGTTGAACCTCAGTCGGAAACCGTCTGGAGACAGGCGGACAAATACAATGTTCCGCGAATTGCATATATTAATAAAATGGACATAATGGGGGCGGATTTCTATAGAGTAGTCAAAATGATGAAAGAAAGGCTCGGAGCAAATGCCGTTCCCATACAGCTTCCAATCGGCTGCGAAGATAGTTTTACAGGTATAGTGGACTTGATAACTATGAAAGCGCATATATTTAAGGATGACCTTGGCAAAAAAATGGAAGTGACAGAAATACCCGCAGACATGCAGGATAAGGCAAAAGAATACAGAGAGAAGCTCATTGAAGCCTTATCCGAAATAGATGAGAATCTCATGGCGAAGTATCTTGAGGGAGAAGAAGCGACAGAGCGGGAGATAAAGGATACCCTTAGAGCCGGTACGATCGGTGTTAAGATTAATCCTGTCCTGTGCGGTTCCTCATATAAGAACAAAGGTGTGCAGCTGATGCTGGATGCAATTGTAGATTTTGCACCCTCGCCTCTCGACATTCCGCCGATTGAGGGGACTACAGTGGATGGAGAAGAGAAAATCGTAAGGCATTCTGACGATAAAGAACCCTTCTCTGCTCTTGCATTTAAAATCGTGGTTGACCCTTATGTGGGTAGGTTGGCATTTTTCAGAGTTTATTCGGGAGTGCTGGAAGCCGGCTCATATGTATACAACTCCACAAAGGGAAAAAGAGAGCGAATTGGTAGAATAGTGCGAATGCATGCCAACCACAGAGAAGAGGTAAAAGAGGTTTATACAGGGGATATTGCAGCAATTGTCGGATTTAAGGATACAACTACGGGAGATACCCTTTGTGATGAGGAAAATGCAGTTATCCTTGAATCGATGGAGTTTCCGGAACCGGTTATCAATGTTGCCATAGAACCCAAGACAAAGGCAGGCCAGGATAAGATGAGCATAGCCCTTCAAAAACTGTCGGAAGAAGACCCTACCTTCAGGTCATATACTGATGCTGAAACCGGCCAGACCATAATTGCGGGCATGGGTGAACTGCATTTGGAGATAATTGTTGACAGAATGATGCGGGAGTACAAGGTTGAAGCAAATGTCGGCAAGCCCCAGGTCGCTTATAAGGAGACAATCAAAAGAAAAGTACAGGTTGAGGGAAAGTTTGTCAGGCAGTCGGGGGGTAAAGGGCAATATGGTCATGTTTGGCTTGAGATAGAGCCCAAGGAACCGGGAACCGGCTTTGAATTTGTAAACAAGATAGTTGGCGGTGTAATACCCAAAGAGTATATACCTGCTGTGCAGAATGGTGTGGAAGAGGCTATCCAGAATGGTGTACTTGGAGGGTATCCTGTTCTGGATGTTAAAGTAACGCTGTATGACGGTTCATACCATGAAGTGGACTCTTCCGAAATGGCATTTAAAATAGCCGGCTCAATGGCATTCAAGGAAGGAATGAAAAAGGCCGATCCTGTTCTTCTGGAACCTATAATGAGGGTTGAAGTAACAGTACCTGAGGAATATATGGGAGACGTTCTTGGTGACATGAACTCAAGAAGAGGGAAAATTGAAGGCACGGAAGCCAGGAGCGGTGCCCAGGTCATAAAAGGCTTTGTACCTCTTTCCGAAATGTTCGGTTACGCAACCGATTTGCGCTCCAAAACACAGGGACGCGCTGTCTATTCAATGGAGACTGACCACTTTGAAGAGGTTCCTAAGAGCATAGCCGAGAAGATATTAGGTAATAGTTAATGAAAAAGTAGGAAGTTTGTATAGTTATCAGTTATTATACAATTTCCTAAAATATTAGATTATCCGATTTTAAAGGAGGAAAGTAAAATGGCAAAGGCAAAATATGAAAGGACCAAACCCCATGTAAACATAGGGACAATCGGTCACGTTGACCACGGCAAGACCACACTTACGGCGGCAATAACAGCTGTACTTTCAAA
>JAAYQK010000384.1 GCA_012519325.1 Gracilibacteraceae bacterium
ATGGGTGGTGGCAATTGTGACTGCACCTTTCTTGTATGTCTCTTCCAGAATGGCAATGGCGAGGCCCATGCCTTCTCCGGGATCAGTTCCGGCTCCCAGCTCGTCTAATATGACCAGAGTATTCCTGTCTGCACACTGGATAATGCTTATTATATTTCTGATATGAGAGGAAAAGGTGCTTAAGGATTGTTCGATGCTTTGGCCGTCTCCGATATCAGCAAGTATATCATTGAAGATGGCAAATTCACTCCCGGGATCTGCCGGTACATGGAGCCCTGACTGTACCATAAGTGTCAGTAGGCCTATGGTTTTAAGAGCAACAGTTTTGCCCCCTGTATTTGGGCCTGTTATGACTAAGGTTCGGTACGAGTCCCCAATACTTATATCCAGAGGCACAGCTGATGTTCCTATTAGGGGGTGCCTGGCTCCACGGATATCCAGCCTGCCGCAGGTATTGATACTTACGGGGCAGGCTTCCAGAGATTTGCTGAACCTTCCCTTGGCGAACAGAAAGTCATAATACGACATAACCTGTATATTTGCTGTTATTTCTTTCTTATATGATTCTACAAGATTTGTAAGCATGGACAATATATTGTAGACTTCTTTGTCTTCCTCTATTCTGCAATGATTCAGTTCATCCTGGAGCTTTCTTACTTCCAAAGGCTCAATGAAGACAGTAGACCCGCTGGCTGAGCTGTCCATTACTTCTCCATCCACGTTTTTCCGGTATTCTCTTTTTACAGGTACAACATATCTGCCGTTTCGGGTGCTTATTATCCCATCCTGAAGATACCTGGCATAGGCCGGGGATCTTAAAATACCCTCAAGCTTACTTTTTATCCTGTCTTCAAGTATTATTATTCTCTTTCTGATTTTAGACAGTTCGCTGCTGGCCTTATCAGCGACCATTCCATTCTGAATGCACCTGTTTATTTCCTCAGATAACTCATCAAGCTCATAGGCAGACAAGGCAAAGCTGCTTACAATCGGAGCCATTGCTGATTTATCCTCCATGAACCGCTTAAGCTTAACCACCTCCTGAAGCAATCCCAGTATTAATTCGAACTCTTCCGGAAGCAGGGTCATGCCCTTGCCCAGCTTGCTGACAGCGTTTTCTATACCGTTAAGGCTGTGGATCGGTACACTGCCGCTTCTCTGCAATATTGCGCAAGCTTCGGTGGTTTCATTCATCCACGAGGATATGGTATTTATATTCAGAGATGGCTCGAGCTTGTCAATCAAATCCTTTCCCAGGTCGGATACCGTATATTTTTTTAGCAAATCCTTGATTTTATCAAATTCCAGAATTTTTATAGCTGTTGAATTCAATTCATATTCCTCCTAACCATTTTTGCAAAGCCTCCGTGCAATTCACTCAAATTTCGCACGAATAATTGCTGCTGTAATAAGAAAAAGGCTGCAATCAGACCACGTCCAATCACAACCTTCATATCCGATAAAGTCATATGTCCCTGCAGGGCAGACAAACGCCAATAGTTTTTATTTTACAAGGCAGCAAGCGGGCTTGTAAAATAAAAAACCGTGCAGAAGCACGGTACTATACATGATATATAATTGGTTCCGTGTTCATTATATCAGAAGAGCAATAAAACAAAGCCTATTGCTTGCAGCAAACAGACGATGGAATTCTCTTCCGATGCTAGATTCAGTTATCTAGTTATGAACACTCTCAGACATAAAATACCTCGAATTAAAATCTTTGGCGTTTATCAAACCATTAGTCTCTGCGACTTTCATATTCTATTCTATGTAAATATCCGCAATATGTCAATATTTTTCACGGTAATTCTCTACAGCCTCTTCAAAGCCTTTTCTATACGTTCCAGGGCAATCTCAATATTATCGATGGAATTAGCGTAAGACAACCTCAGATAGCCTTCACCGCAGCTTCCGAAGCTTTCACCTGAAAGTGCGGCCACTCCCGCATTATTCAACAGGAAGTCTGCAAGCTCTTTACTGCTTATACCTGTTCCGGTTATATTGGGGAAGGCGTAGAAAGCTCCCTCAGGCTTTTTGCAGCTGATTCCTCTGATGCTGTTCAAGCCGTTTACTATGATATCTCTTCTTTTTTTGAATTCTGCTACCATTTCCGATACCGCATCCTGGGGGCCTGTAAGCGCTTCAATTCCTGCAATCTGGGTAAAGGTTGCAACACAGGAGTTTGAATTGGTCATAAGTGCGGTAAATTTTTGTGCCAGTTCTTTATTTGTTATACTATATCCCAGCCGCCATCCGGTCATTGCATAAGCCTTGGAAAAGCCATCCAATATGATTGTCCAGTCCTTCATGCCTGGGATGGATGCGATAGATTTTACATTACCGCTGTAAACTATCCTTTCATATATTTCATCGGACAGGACATAAATTCCTTTTCCTTTTACGGCATCGGCAACAGCGTTTATATCCTCGGGGGTCAGCACTCCACCGGTGGGGTTGGCAGGGGAATTCAATATTATGAGCTTGGTTCTTGAGGTAATCTTGGATTTCAACTCATTTACGTCCAGCCTGAAGTCGTTTTCCTCCTTGATATCAACAGGAACAGGTACAGCCTGCAAAAAATGAATCAGGCTCTCATAAATGGGGAATCCCGGATTGGGATAAATAACCTCATCACCAGCATTGACAAGAGCCATGAAAGTATAGTACATAACCGGTTTTCCACCAGGTACAACAACTACTTCATCAGGATCGGCATCAACATTTTTATATTTTTTTACATATTCTGCTATGGCTTCCCTCAGGGGCAGATAGCCCTGAGAAGGGGCATAATGGGTATAGCCTTCATCCAGAGCCTTTTTAGCAGCCTCTACAATATTTTTCGGTGTATCAAAGTCCGGCTCGCCTATTTCAAAATGAACAATATGCTTTCCCTGGGCTTCCAGGGCTTTTGCTTTTGCCAGAACTTCGAAGGCAGATTCCCCTCCAAGGAGGGCCATTCTGTCGGCATATAGTTTATTTAACAATTATAAACACCATCCTTCTGATATTTTTTAACCATTGCAACGCCGATCTTATTTTGCCTTTTTTAGTCATGTTCAATTCAGATCTTTCTACATCAACCGCAGCTGTTCATCAGCTGCCTGCCAACCTCCGCTACTGCCCCTGCTTCATACTCTAACATTACAATGCCGCTTGATTGCTCGCAATAATTATTCAAATTCTCTGAACAAGGCTTCAAAGGCTTCTTTGCTGTCTATTGCATGATATACATGCTTGTCTTCAGGGAATCTTTCGTTTTTGACATCATCAACATATTCTTTGAATGCATTGGTGATTATTTCCGCTACATTTGCATACTTCTTGACAAATTTGGGTGTGAAAGCCTGGAAAAGGCCCAGCATGTCCCCGCATATGATCAGCTGTCCGTCACAGGGAAGCCCTGCACCTATTGAATAAACAGGTATTGTAAGTTTTTTGCATATGTATTCCGTCAGCTCCGGCGGGACAGCTTCCAGAAGCAGTGCCCTGGCTCCTGCATCCTGAATCGCAATAGCATCCTTTATAAGATCTCTTGCGCTGTCGACGGTTCTGCCCTGTGCCTTGAACCCGCCCAACTGTCCTGAACTCTGTGGTGTTAATCCTATGTGCCCGAATACAACTATTCCGGCATCACTGATGGCTTTGATTTTGCTTATGACTCTGATCCCGCCTTCCAGCTTGATTGCATCCACATCTGCTTCCTTCAGGAATCTGCATGCGTTTCTTACTGCCTCTTCATCTGAGGTCTGATAAGATCCGAAGGGCATATCACCGATAATAAAGGTGTTTGGTGCTCCTCTCCTTACTGCCTGACAGTGGGATATGCAATCATCCATTGTAACAGGGACTGTGCCCTGATATCCCAATACAACCATGCCCAAAGAATCTCCTACGAGGATCATGTCCAGGCCTGCCTGTTCAGCAAATGAAGCCATTGGGAAATCATAGGCGGTAATCCAGGCAACCTTTTCGCCTTTCTTCTTCATTTCATAGAAGTCCACTATTGATTTTTTCTTTACCATTTTGATTCCTCCTTAAATTTATTGCATCCAAGCTTCATGGATATTTCCCGGGTATAATTCATTAATGTCACGCTTATTTCTTTTCGGAGATGTTCGCTCATTCTGGAAGTAGGACCGGATAAGCTTATAGCGGCAAATGGGATGTTAAAGTGATTATAAATAGGCGCTGCTATGCAGCTCAAGCCTATCTCAAGCTCTTCATTATCCTCTGCATATCCCTTGCTTCTTATTAATTCAAGAGATTTCATTATCGAGTTTTTGTCAGAAGCGGTATTATTAGTGTATTTTCTAAATTCCATCCTTTCAAGCTTGTTGTTAAGCTCATTGGAGGGAAGGCCGGCCATTATTGCTTTTCCTACCGCAGTGCAATACAGAGGCAGCCTGCCTCCGACCATGGTACTTATATTCATTGAACGTTTGCTTTCAACTTTTTCAAGGTAAATAACGGAAAGATCGTCTATAACTACAAGGTTTACTGTTTCCTGATACATTTTTACCAGCTGTTCCAAATAAGGTACGGTTATGTGCCTGAGTGTCGAGTTTACCTTAGTACCCAGCCTGAATAATTCCAAACCTAATCTGTACTTTCCCGTATGCTCGTTTTTTTCAATTAGTTTATTTGCTTCAAGGGTGGCTATTAAACCAAAAGCAGTGCTTTTATGAAGCCCAGCCATTTTGCTTATCTCAGTAACTCCTAATTCTTCATAATTTTCAAAGCAGCGAATTATTTGTATTGCTCTGCTGACTGATTGTATTACATTTACCTTGGATTTACTCAACATTATCTCCTCCCAACAACAATGTACTATAATATAGAACAATGCACTATAATATAGTACACTATTATTTTAGCGTATTATATCTAAAATTTCAATATTTTTCTTTGATAATCATAATGATTATTTCATATTAGATATTATACAAAGTATTAAGCAGAATCTGTTACAGAACCCGTGAATTTGGCTTCACAGAATATTATAAAAATATGTTAATAAATATTATAAAAAGCTTTATAATATTTATTGCGAAGAGAAAAACAAGCATTATATAGATTATCTAAAATGATTGTATGTAATATACTCTTAAGTTATATATTTCTCTAGGCTTTAACCATATTGACAAAAGGTGAGATAAGCATTATAATACCATATTGTACGGAGAGGTTCCCGAGAGGCCAAAGGGGGCAGACTGTAAATCTGTTGTCACAGACTTCGATGGTTCGAATCCATCCCTCTCCACCATTTGCGGGCATAGTTCAGTGGTAGAATACCAGCTTCCCAAGCTGGCTATGCGGGTTCGATTCCCGTTGCCCGCTCCAGTATCATATACCGTGCTCACGTAGCTCAGCAGGTAGAGCACTTCCTTGGTAAGGAAGAGGTTCGGCGGTTCAAGCCCGCTCGTGAGCTCCATTTTTATATTAGACACACACGGATGAGTTTGCTTGAACTCTATGGCGATTTTCATCGGCAGCCGGATGAGAACTGATGAATAGCTGTGCAGATAGTTTCAGGCTGTTTATGCATTTAACTTACAATCTTGAAACTTAGAGGAGGAAAGTAAAATGGCAAAGGCAAAATATGAAAGGACCAAACCCCATGTAAACATAGGGACAATCGGTCACGTTGACCACGGCAAGACCACACTTACGGCGGCAATAACAGCTGTACTTTCAAA
>JAAYQK010000385.1 GCA_012519325.1 Gracilibacteraceae bacterium
CGGCAATTATGAAAAGGTGTATAAGGCATCCTACAAGCTGCTGCCGGGGGATTTCATAGCTTATGAGAAAAAGGGAGATATCACACATATATCAGTGGTTACAGCCGCAGATTCAAAGGGATATGCACTGGTAACCTGCCATAATACCGACAGAAACAGGGTACCCTGGGATCTTGGATGGAGTAACGGCAAGATCAAATTCTGGCTGATTCGGGTGCATTTTTAGGAGCGCATATTTGTAGAATGTTTTTTCAAGTGCAAATACATTTCTACAATGTTTTCTTCATGTTTCCATTATAATCTATTTACATGATTGGGTTCAGTTATTGTCAATGAGGTTAATGGAATATGCAGAAAAGGTATTTACCGGTATATCCGTCAAGAGGTAGAGCTTTGCTGCTGCTTGGGGCGGTTTTTTTCATATAAACAACTGCAAATCAGATTCAAGTGCATCCTTAAGATAATCTTTTGCCTCTACTACTTCAAGCTCAGGAATCATTTCCTCCTGTTTAAGGCCCATAATTTCCATTGAAAGCTTGCAGCCGTAGAATTTTACATCCTTTTTCCTTGCTCCCTTCAGGAAGTCTATAAGATGAGGAGCGCAATCGTCATCCATCATTTCAAGAAGCATTTTCTTGCCAAGGCCTGCCATATTCATACGGGAGAGGGGCAGCTGTTCAGGCCCCTTGGGAGTAACTGCCCCAAAGATTTTTTCATAGGCTGTCTTGTCTTCCGGGGAGAGCTTCTCAGGATCTCTCACAAGGAAGAGTCCCCAAAATGTAAAGAACATGGTAACCTCCACCTGCATTTCTCTTGCAGTATTGGCTAGTATAAGTGCGGCCATGGCTTTATCATATTCACTGCTGAACATAAGCAAGTTCATTCTTTTGTTCAATTAATAAACCTCCCTATTGTTGACAATAGATTATTCTATATTTTATCCAAAAATCAGGGAGATTATCCTGCGAAGCCCGGATTTAATCCTCGTATCTCTTCTTGTAAAGCTCCTTATTGGCCGATATTTCGTGTAGCTTATTAATAAGTATGTCTATCTCATCGTAATTGTTGTAGAGCCCGAAGCTGAGCCTGACCATTCCGGGATGGGGGAGAGAGGGATTCCTTATCCGTTTTCTTATTTCATTTCTGGATACATTAAGAAGCTTTTGGACATAGGGCTGTGAGCAGAAGCAGCCGTTCCTTACAGCTATGCCGGATTCGGCCGACAAAGCGTCAGCTACGATTTGATGGTGCAGTCCCGCAATATTGAAAGGTATTATGCCGACTCTGTCCTTTAGGTTATCATCGCAATACAACTCAATATCAGGAACCTTGGAAATCTTGTCAAGAGCATATTCAAGGAGGCTGCTTTCATAAGCCTCCAGGTTTTCCATTCCTATAGAGGCAAGAGTCCTGACTGCTTCGGCAAGAGCCATAACTCCCATTATATTTGGAGTGCCTGCTTCTTCCTTGTGAGGGGGCTCTGCCCATTTTACCAGATCATGGGTGACAATGTTGATTGTTCCGCCGCCTCTGTACTCAGGTTCCCCCCTTTCAAAATCATACTCAGGGCTGATAAGCACCCCTGTTCCAAAGGGCGCATACATCTTATGGGCTGAGAAAGCCAGGTAATCAATATGCCGGCTGCTTCCGTCAGGCTTCATATCAACACAGGAATGGCCGATAAGCTGGGCTGCATCTACCATGAGCTTTGAATCATATTTATGAACCAATTCTGCGATGTCATGTATCGGATTCTTATAACCTGTGACGTTGGAAGCGCCTGTTACCGTAACAAGAGCAAGATCTTTCCGGTACTTGCGCAGCTTTCTTTCAAGGTCATGCAGGGAGAGCCTTCCATCATCATCCACATTGATATAGTCAACTATATACTTGTTTCTCCAAGGCAGGTCATTGGAATGATGCTCCATATAAGTAGATAATATGACGCTTCGCCTATTATTGTGATAAAGCCTGTAGGACAGCTTATTTATAGCCTCAGAGGTATTCTTCACAAAAATAACCAGGTTGTTCGGACCGGCATTGACAAAATTTTTTATTATTTCTCTGGACTTTTCAAAAATTTCCGAAGAATATTGGGATTTGAAGCCTGTTCCCCTGTGTATTGAAGAATACCATGGAGCAAAGTTCACTATTGATTGAATTACAGATACAAAAGGAGGAGTTGTTGCAGCATTGTCAAAATTAATGGAAGTAACCATTTGGCCGTTGGAAAGCGGTATTTTGGTATCTGCGCCAACAACGAGGCCTCTAAAATCTGCATTGTTTTTAACAAGCATCCTATCACCTGCCAAATTGTGTTATTATTCATTTTATTCAAAACAATACAATATGTGTACGGACAAAAAAGTTTCCAAGGCATTCCATGGTACGTAATTCCATTGAAAATATGGTATTTATTATGTAAACTTATAATGTGCCGTACTGCAATTGGTGCTACATAAAATTAAAGGCTTAATTCTGTTTTCAGAAGCGGGGAAATTTTCGGGTGAATAGGATAAGCCTGCGGTGCTTTTTTCCTTAGGGCATACTCTCTGTCCGAACCCGTCGATAAGAAGTTTTAACGGATGCTAAAACTCAATTTAACCTCGTAAGCCGGGAGAGGAGAGTAAGTGAGAAGAAGCAAGCTTTTAATTTTTTTTCTCATCATAACCTTATCCTTAACATCGGCAGCCTTTGCAGATACGCTGAAATATGGGAGCAGAGGAGCCGAGGTTACCAAGCTTCAGGAGCAGCTAAAAAAACTGGGTTATTTTAGCGGCAAAGCAACAGGCTATTTTGGAAGTGTGACAACAACAGCGGTTAAGAAGTTTCAGGCAAGTAAAGGTATTGCGGTGGACGGCATTGTAGGAAAACAGACATCTAAAGTTTTGTTTGATTCGGGGACAAGCAGTAGAAGCGCACTATCAAGAGAGCGACTGAAGAAAGTACAGACTGTGCTGAAAAACCATGGTATGTACAAGGGTAAAATTGATGGGATTTTTGGAAAACTGACCAATTCTGCAGTGAGACAATTTCAACAAAAAAACGGCCTTCCGGCAACAGGAACCATAGATGCGGCCACAGAAGCAAAGATTACTGCTTCAGCAGCTTCTGCAGCTCCAAGCAGGGGGGCAGCTTCAACAGTCAGGACGACTGCTGAGGGAAAAGCAAAGATAGAAATGCTGGATTGGTGGAAGGAAGCCAATAAGGTGTTTAGTATCGGAACTACTGCCAAGGTTATAGACGTAGGGACAGGTAAGAGCTTTAATATAGTGAGGACCTATGGAGGAAACCATGCAGACTGCGAGGCAGCTACTCTTGAGGATTCAAAAATAATTAAGGACATATGGGGAGGCAATTGGAGCTGGACCAGAAGGCCTATTATTATTGAATTAAACGGAAGGAGACTGGCTGCTTCAATGGCAGCAATGCCTCATGCCGGGGTTGACAATCAGCCGGCAAACAAGATCTTGAACAAAAGAAGCCAGGGATATGGTAGAGGATACAACCTGGACAAGATAAAAAACAATGGTATGGACGGAGTATTTGATGTACACTTTCTGAACAGCAGAACCCACGGTACAAACAGGGTTGATCCAAATCATCAGAAGGCTGTTAAGAAAGCAGCTGCATCAGGAAAATAAATTTATGGCACATATTGCATTGCAGTACGGCTATGCCGGATACAAGCACTTGTATCCGGTTTTTTGCTGTGCATGAATCAAATCCGGGTATAAAATTTGTCGTATATTGTAATACGAAGTTAATTGAAATAACTCATTTACTGTGGAATAATATTGTTGATATGGATTAATACTGTTCTTTGCTGCCCTATAAAATAACAAATTTTAACAAACCATATGAAATGTTTTATTCATTGTATCCGGGAGTGTTGAACTTGAATAAGAGATGGGTTCTCTATGTAACAGTGTTGGCATTATTTATTTTTGCATTTTATCTGCTTTTATTTGTGAATGTAATTGATCCCGCAAGAATTTATTATAATAATGCAGATAAGCTGCAGCAGCTGCAAAAAAACATATATTTGGCTGTGGTCACTACATACGTATTTATATTATTGTTTCTTGCCATAGTAATAATATCAGTCAATATGGGCGGAGAAAGAAATGCGGAGGCCTACCTGCCAAACAGCCTGAAAGTTTTGGAAGCGACCATTAATGCAGCAGGAGAGGGCATACTGGTAGTTGACATCAACAAGAAGGTTTTGAAAGCAAATGAGTTGTGTTTTAAAATGTGGGATATTCCTTCAGATATGCACAACTTGAAGGATGCCGGAAAATATTTGGATTTAATAAAGAAACGCATCAAGGATCCGGATGCCTTTGAAGCCTGGGTGGATTCTTCATTTGATACCTGTGCAATAAATCATTATGTAACCAGCCTCACAGACGGAAGAATAATTGATATAATTTCCAACCCTTTGATGGATAATGACAGCATGGCCGGAAGAGTGTGGTGCTTTAAGGATATTACGGCAATAGTCAATGCCGAAAATGAGCTGGAGAAGAGTCATGAAGAGATGAGGCTCATAACAGAAGCACGGGAATACGATAAAATAAAAACTGAGTTTTTTGCCAATATGTCCCATGAAATCAAAACTCCTCTTAATATAATTATCGGAACCCTGCAGCTTATTGAGCTTGACTTGAACAATGAAAACAGCATGCGGAGCAGAGTTAAACTGGCAGAACATACTGCAATTATGAGGCAGAACTGCTACAGGCTTTTAAGAATGCTTAACAATTTGATATATATTACCGAAATAGACTCGGGTTATGTTGAGATGCATGCTCAGAACAATGATCTTGTAAGAATAATTAAGGACACAGTGTCTTCTGTAGAGAAATTTCTGAAGAAAAAAGAGATACGTCTTGAGTTGAATATAGAGCCGGACAGCTTGAAGACTGCCTGCGACGCTGATAAAATAGAGAGGGTGCTTCTGAATCTTATATCAAATGCCGTAAAGTTTACAGAAAACGGAGGCATAATAAGCGTATCACTGTATGAAAGGAACCAATGGGCATACATATCCGTAAAAGATACAGGTATAGGCATACCCGGGGAAATGAAGGACTTAATTTTCCAAAGGTTCAGACAGGTGGACAAGTCGTTTACGCGTAAATGCGAAGGGACGGGGATAGGTCTTTCTCTGGTGAAATCTCTTGTGGAAATGCATGGGGGAACAATAGAAGTACAAAGTGAATACGGCAAGGGAAGCGAGTTTATTGTCAAGCTCCCCTTAAGGCAGCTGGCGGA
>JAAYQK010000386.1 GCA_012519325.1 Gracilibacteraceae bacterium
ATGCAGCCTCAGGGCCATGTCCAGGTAATAATGAATACTATAGACTTTCAAATGAATCCCCAGGATTGTCTTGATTCACCCAGATGGCAGTGGATTCAGGAAAAGAATATAGAGGTGGAAGAAGGCTTCCCGTCTGACATAGTGCAGGAGTTGATAAATAGAGGGCATAGTATTAAGATCAATCCCGATTCCGTGGGCTTCGGCAGAGGACAGATCATATGGCGGGATGAGAAGAATATCTTAGTCGGAGGTACTGAGCCAAGGGCAGACGGCGCAATAGCCGCCTGGTAATCCGCTACGTCAGGAATCTGAAACGCATCAGGTAGTCATGCAGCTTTTCAAATAGGAGCCCTCCGAAAAACCATACCGGAATAAAGGATAAGGTGATAATACCGTCTATAGAATAGGGCAATGAGCTGTAATTCCATGGACATTCTCCTATAAGCTCTTTGAGAATCCATCCGGTTATGAATTCTATGCCAAATATTATAATAGTGTACACACCTCCTCTTACCACAACCGGAGTGTTTCTTATATTATCATGGACAGGCTCCAGAAGTATCATAAGCCCATATATCGGAAACATCCATATATAAGACCGGGTGTGCATAGTCAAATCCCCCTTGATCAGGGAGCCTAATCCTGTAAATATTGTCTCTGCTATCCATCCTGCCAGTCCATATACAACAAATCTTTTTTTCATATGGATATTTTCTGCATATTGATATGAAATAATTCATCATTCAAGTTCATTCAAACCCGGCTGGCCAAATATAAGCTTCTCACCTTTACCAAGCATTATAAAAGGTATCCCTACTTTTTCGATTTTCTTGATTTCTTCAAACTCCGGCCTTGTATCCCTTATACCGAGATAGATTTTTAAATTTCGCATACTGTCGGTAATATCTATATATTCATAGTTGATTCCATTGTTTGAAAGAAACTCTTTCAAAGGTTGGCAATCCGGTCAGTGCCTGCTCCCAAATACGGTTATCTTTTTCATTTTGCATGCCTCCTTGTTGTTTATTGCGCCTTGCAACATTATAAGCATATTTTATCACATATGAAACACTATAATACTATTGCCATAATCTTTACGAAAGGAAGATACATATTGAAATTGAAAGAGTCTCTAGTATGTACAAAATGCAGGGGTACTCATTTTACAATAAAACGTGAAGCCACTTATTTATACAGTTATAACCTTGAAAACAAGAATTCCGAGGCACTGCCTTTCTTGTTTGACAACAGAGAGCTTGTACAAAGCCATGAATACCTTCAGTGTGAGCAGTGCGGCGCAAAATTCCCCTGCAGCCTGGATGAGCGCAACAGCACATTAAATTTCACCATTGAGCAAAAAGCTATAAGAGCCGATCATGTAACAAATCCGGAATTCCTGGGATGATAACTTGCTTATCGATAGGGGTGGCAGAGAAATCGGCCCGATGAAGCCCTGCAACACTTCCGGCACACCTTTTAACGCGGAGTAGTTGTGTGGCTTGTCAGATAATACGCACAGAAAGGCACAAACCTCCCGTCATCGAATACATGAAGGCTGCACCTTCTAAGGCGTTCCAAGTCAAGATTTCCGGCATCCTGAAACGCCATGGCCGTTAATGTGAAGCTGTGGGTACGGATACGACGGAGAAAGCTGTCAAAGGAGTCAAAATACGGTTTTGATTCCGGCTCTTCAGCATTCTCAACTTTTGGACGCTGCCATTTACTCCCTATAAACGAACGGTTTTGGTCCGCCGTTGTCGTTCCGAAATTGCTGTTATTTGCCCTGTGAAGAGGATTCAAGGATTGATCAGGCATGACGATATAATCGCCGTGGAATCCACACAACGGATGGTCGCAGCGGGATGGCAGAAGCGAATCCTTCGGGACAAGCGCGCCAGCCTGCTCTTCAATGGCTTCAAGCAATTCATCAAGCATAAAGCGCTGGTCATCCGACGGCATCGTCGGAATACGCCCGAAGTAGCTGACAGGCTGAAAATGAACGCCGCGCACAATGGGTGATTGTGAAACGGCAAAGCGGATGATATTCCCAATGTCCTGCGTGTTGACTTGCGGTACAATGGTCGGTACAAGCGTAACACCGAGATTGTGGCGTGTGCAGTTGTCAATTGCTTTCTGTTTCACCCAAAGCAAGTCCCTGCCGCGAAGTGCGCGATAAATACTATCATCCATACCGTCAAATTGCATAAATACAAATGACAAACCAGCTTCTGCAAGGCTGCGGACATACCCTTCATCTTCTGCCAGTCTTATTCCGTTTGTATTCAGCTGAACATATTGGCAACCCACTTCTTTAGCTGCAGCAACAATTTGAGGTAGATCGTCCCGGACAGTAGGTTCTCCACCGCTGAGCTGTACAAGGGTTTTGCCCGGCACGGCGAGCGCTTTCAAACGGGCTTTAATTGTTTCAAAGGGTATATCTTCGGCTGTTCCACCTTCCGCAAAGCAAAAAGAACAATTCAGGTTGCATCGTTTAGTGACCTCGAGCAAAACGCAGCAAGTACCCTGTTTATGCTCGGAACATAAGCCGCATGCTTGGGGGCAGTTTTCGTTTTCGCCTTCCGCAATCGGAGGGAGGCCTCCTCTCCAAGCTTCAATATCACGCAGCCCGCGCCATATAATTGTGGAAAAATCACCATGCTCCGGGCACTTTTTTTCAATGTAAACCTCTTTGCCGCAGCCGGCATGTACCGCCGGTATCCTTTTTAAGCAGACAGGGCATACGCTGTAAGTGTGCCTTAGAATTTTACGCATTATTATCCTCCTACAATCAATTGCATAGTATTTATAGTTTCTAAATACGCCCCTCGTCCATCATGCCGAAGCATTCGGTAAAGAACACAACAGTATCAAGGTTATATTCCTTTGCCGTTTCTTTCAATGCCTCATCCATGATTTCAGCAAGAAGCTGAGACTCGCAGGCTGCTCTGGCATTGATGATAACGGGAAGATCGGCGCAGGGTTGGGCGAGCCTGCTGTCGTACTGCATATCATAATCAACGCCTAAAAGCGAAATTTTGCAGATTGTACCGTCTGCTCCGTCGGCAAAAACCTTCAGGTGCGGGACGTTGCGATGCTTACGCAATAGTTTCATTCGAATTGCCTCAACCAGGTCTCCCAGAAAAGCGTTCCCATCAAAAGTGCCGCAGCAGATTTTTACATAGAGCTGACGATTATACCAGCTTAGCTTCTGTTCCGCTGCGATGAACTCAGGCCCGCCGTATCCTATATCAACTTCTTTGAGCTGCGCGTCATGAGTCATAATATAGTCCGCAAGCTTGTCGATATTCGTTTTGTTTTTGGCGGATATAGCGAAGACCGTCGCATCAGGGCAAAAATCCTTCAAAAATTTAAGACAGGCTTCAATTTCGGCGCCTGTCAAGAGATCAATTTTGTTTAGCGCCACAACATCCGCTTCTTGAAGCTGCGCTCTGAGCAAATACTTCATTTCCTCCGGAAGGTTTATATCAGCCTGTTCCGGCATGATGATACGCAACCGTTCCGGGTCGACAATCACAGTAAACGGCGCAAGTTCAAACTCTCCGTGGTATTCCTTGTCCAATTTATGATAGACATGGTCGAGAGCACCGACACCGCAGCCGGGAATATCAGACATAACGAGATCGTTATGCTCATAGTCCATAAGGCGTCTTAGCCTGTCAACCAGATTCTCCGTTTGATAACAGATGCACTCGCCGGTCAGCTCCGTGATATTGCAGCCACAGGCTTCGGAATACTTGGCATCCACAAGGTTTTTAGCGCCCAGGTCATTAACGATAACACTTGCTTTACCTGAATTTGAGTTGACATAGTCATCCAGAGCAGCCATACATGTTGTTTTGCCCGCTCCTAAAAACCCGCTTACAACCATAAATCTTTTCATTTCTATACTCTCCTTTATAAGTAATCAGCGGTGACGTCCAGTCCTCGTCCCTTTCTAGATATCCGATTCTGTGTCACGAGGATTGACACCTGTTTCGCACAAACGCTGCTGAGACTGCTTACTCGCTCATTTTTCATCTCTTAATAATTTTTAATTGTTTTGCACGCAG
>JAAYQK010000387.1 GCA_012519325.1 Gracilibacteraceae bacterium
GGTTTCTCCGAATCCTTTTACGGATACTACAAATCCGCAAGTACTGAAGGCTTACAACATAGGTATAACCTCCGGGACCTCCCAAACCACCTTTTCACCGAAAGTTTTGATTAACCGTGAGCAATGCGCAACCATGCTGTTCAGGGCGATTAAGGCTATTCACCTCCAAGGGGATTATAGCATTGCGGGCGTTAAGGATTTTCCCGACCAGAAAAACATTTCGGCTTGGGCAGTGGAAGCAACAAAATATATGAATAAAACCGGAATTATTACCGGTGACGCCCAGGGTAATTTTATGCCGAAAGCGACCACACCAGTCCAGGAGGCTGCCGGATACGGCATGGCTACAAGGGAACAGGCCATAGCTTTATCGGTCAGAACCCATGATAAAGCGCCGGAAATAAAGGCATCCGGAACAGCAGAAGCCAAGGCAAGCAGCGGCCCTATACCCGCGTCAAACCTCGATTCACTTATAAGCAAAGCAACGGGCATCGACACGGGTTACTTTGAAGCAATATCAGAAGTATCGGGATATACCTCTGAGACAAAGTATTGGAAGAAAGGCAGCATGGTCAAATCAGTTCTAACTGAAAAGTTTGGTGATAACAAAACAAAAATAGACATCTTCGACATGTCGAAAGGGATATCCTACAGCTATTTTGAAGGATCATCCGAAGCGGTCAAGGGAGTATATGAAGTCAGGGATCCAAGTGAATACATGAACCCCTTTAACATTACCGGGCCTTTTATCCTTGGTACCGCGGAGAAATCTGCCGTTGCAAAAATTATCGGCAATGAAACGGTTGACGGCATCAGCTGCTCCGTGATCGCTATAACCATAGACGGCGAGACTTACGCAAAGATATGGGTCAGCGAGGACGGCCTGAAGCGGAAAAGTGAAACACCTTACTTCGGTTTTCCGATGACAACCTTGTACAAAAACTACAAAATCGGCGGCCCCATCAGCGACAGCGAATTTGATCTCCCGCCGGGAATGACAGTTGATGAGGATGTCAGCATAACCATTACTGAATGATTCAGGTAAATATATATGAAAAGGCGGCCAATGGCCGCCTTTTTTAATTAATAACCCTTCTGGCAGTATAATAACATCTCTCATAATATCCCGACATAATTGTTGTAAACTTTACCACATCTCCCGTTTGAGGGGAGTGCACCATTTTACCGTCTCCTACGTATATTCCGACGTGGTTTATATTCTTGCCGTCTCTTGCGAAAAGCACCAAATCACCATACTGCAGCTCTTCCTTTGATACATAAGTGCCAACACCAGCCTGATCCCTTGCTGTTCTTGGCAGTGATATGCCAAGCTTGCCATATATGGAATACACCAACCCGGAACAGTCATAGCTGTCAGGACCCGTTCCTCCCCACTTATAAGGCTTTCCTAACTCCTGAGAGATGAGTTTTGCCAATTTCAATTTTATATCATTTTCTTGTCTGCTTGTCCCATCTCGCGACGCAATTAAATTATCCCTGGATGCAGAAACCTTATCGTGCATTCTTTTGGCAATAACTATTGCCTGCTCTCTGGATGTATTCCCCTTGGGGCTGAATCGATTGTCCCCGACTCCGTTTATGATTTCCATGGCATATAAATAGTCTACTGCCTCCCGTGCCCATGAAGAAATCATATCATAGTCCGCAAATATGTGTTCATACTGTTTTGAATAGTCGTATCCGGGTTTTGCTGCCTGCAGTGTACGATACATCATCACACTGATTTCCTGTCGGGTTATTGCGTTATCGGGAGCAAACCTTCCTCCTCCTATGCCTTTTACTATTCCCAGGCTGTTTGCTATCCTGACTTCCGTGCTTTGCGTATCGGTAAAAGGATTCTCTCCTTGCAACACACCCTTTTTACCGCTTAAGGCTTCATACAGATTAACAGCAATCTCGCTGAACTCTTCTCTGGTTATATCGTTTCTGTATCTTCCTTGAAGCCTTTCCGGAAAAAGATTAATTTCTTTTGCTTTTTCAATTTCTGCTTTTGCCCAGTCACTTGGCTGTGACATATCCGAATCAGCATATGTAATGCTTGCAGTTAATGCAATCACCATTATTATCAATACAAAAGCCAAACAGACTCTGCTGCATTTTTTTCTCATCCTCTACTTCATCCTCTCTTATGAAGCTTGTCCATGAAATTACCTACTGCACACCTTTTCGCCTTGTTGTATAATTATATATATGATAACACAAAAACTTATTGAATGGGCCAACTTTATTATTCCACTTCAGCCATAATTTGTATTTCTGCCCACTCTCAATATCACTGCTCTTCATAACAAATAACAGGTGTTCCCTCTTCTATATTTTCAAAAATCCTTTTGGCTAAATATAACGGAACATTTATGCATCCATGGGTTCCGTTTCTCTTATAGATATTTCCTCCAAAAGAATATCTCCAGTCAGCATCATGAATTCCAATATTCCCGTTAAAAGGCATCCAATAGGTTACATCCGCTTCATAACCAGGCCCTCTTATAGTAGTATCAGTTTCTTTATAATTCAGCATATAGACGCCAAGGCTGGTGGCATTCCCCCTGTTGGGATTGCCTGAAACTATGTGTCCTTGGGCTATAAGCTTCCCGGCTTTATAAAACCACAAATACTGTCTCGTTATATTGATTTCCACATATGTATCCCCTATGTCATTTTCATCCCGGGATAAAGCCTTTTGAATGTATATAGGCTCTTTTTCAAGCGCTTCACCGCTTTTTATATTTTCTGTCAGTACCTGGGTTTCAGCGGCAATATTCATTTTCCATCCGTAAAAACCACCCTTTACTTCTACTGTTTTATTCACAGATGTCTTAAACTTTCTTGCTGCACCGGCTGTATCATACTTTTTGCTCAATCCCCTTACATAGCTTCTAACAGCATTTTCGTCTATTACTATCTCCAGGTCTTCATCAACACTAAGCCATTGATTTATGGTATCTTTATCCAATATTTCCTTATTACTTCTAAGTATATATGTGATTTTTGCTGATACATACCTGTTAAGCAGATCCTTGGCCCGTTGAGTTTTGTCAGAGCTTAAGGTATACTTCGGACTTATATAGCAAAAACTTTTATCCAAATCCAATACGGTTTGCCCTTTTAATATACTCATCTCTATTACTTCATATAACCTGCCTTTATGAAGCTTGTTTCCATATACCTCTTTTATCACTTCGTAACAACCGTTTGCATACCTGAAGCTAACATTTTGGGGTTCTATGATATCTTTGTTCAAACAGTCCAAATTATTTATTCTGTCTTCCAGGTATTCTTTATTATATATAAACAAATCCTTTACATAAAAATTTTGCTTCTTAAATAATGAAATCGGCCATTTAAACGAGCTTTGCATTTTATGAATTTTAGAAATGCTGTTTTTTCTGTTGAATTCCATTCCGATGCCTTGTCCTGCAATTTCTTCTGTTTTTCCGTTCCGTTCAATCAACTGCAGCTTATAATTCTTAACATAGCTCGTAATTATTTCTTCTGCTTTGCTGTGGGCTTTTAATGAAACGTCTGCTCCGTTTATTATAGTATTGAAAAAAAAATGATTCATAAAGTATAACGAAATAAGCAAATATACCAGCATCACTGAAGCTGTTATTATTTTGGCATTTTCAAAAAATCCTTTTTTAAAAAGCCTTTTTGTATCAATACTCTTCATATCGGCTAAAATCCTTCATCTGATACTAATATATTCAGCCATGATGGCTAATTAATTCTATGTTTGTATTTTCAATTTTAACCCTCAAAAAATCACGACGGACACATCACTCAGACAGCTGTATTTGATGCTTTTA
>JAAYQK010000388.1 GCA_012519325.1 Gracilibacteraceae bacterium
CTGAGGGGGAACGGGCTATGGAAAATATGATTGGGGAAATGGGCGGCCTTGTGTTTTGCCTTACCAATTCGGAATATCTTGACCTGATACTTGATATTGAGAAGGCTAACAGCGATTTTGTTTTTATATGGCCGAAGGAAAGGCATATGAAGGCCATGAACAGTGAGGACGAAATGCATATATCAGTAATTAATTCTGCCGACCGAAAGCTTGTGGGTTACATATTACTTGCAGGAATCAGCGGAGAGGATAGTGCCGTGGAGTTCAGGCGCATGGCTATAAGCGACAAGGGAAAAGGCTATGGACGGACAAGCGTAAGGTTTATAAAAAAATACTGCTTTGAGGTATTGAAATGCCATAGGCTGTGGCTGGATGCATATACCGACAATGAAAGGGCAATCGAACTGTACAGGAGTGAGGGTTTCATGCAGGAAGGCATACTCAGGGATTGCAAGAAGCATGGGGACAGCTACCGCTCCATGGTGATAATGTCGATGCTGGAGCAGGAATACATTTAGGTACTTCCATTCCCTGCTAAAAGATGCTATAATTGAATCGAACATATGTTCGCGTAATATATGGAGATTTTTGATTGCAGGGAAGGCGGAAGCGAGATGAGAACCATAATGCATATTGATGTGAATTCGGCTTTTTTGTCCTGGCAGGCTGTTTACAATTTGCAAAAGGGGGATACCCTTGACCTTAGGGAAATACCTTCAGTAGTGGGAGGATCTCAGGCTGACCGGAGAGGTATAGTGCTGGCGAAAAGCATACCTGCCAAAAAGTTCGGAATAACAACGGGGGAGGTGCTGTGGCAGGCCAGGCAGAAGTGCCCCGGGCTTGTAATGGTACCTCCTGACTACAATCTTTATATGAAATGCAGCAATATGCTGTATGAAACTCTGAAGGAGTATTCTCCGGGCTTGCAGAGATTCTCTATAGACGAATTGTTTTTGGATTATACTGGAATGGAACCCCACTTCGGAGATGCAGTTTCCGCTGCACATATGATAAAGGAGAGGGTAAAAAAGGAATTGGGATTCACCGTTAATATAGGGATAGGAGCAAATAAGCTTACTGCAAAGGTTGCAGGAGATTTTAAAAAGCCCGATATGGTCCATACTTTGTTTCCTGATGAGATAGAGAGAAAAATGTGGCCGCTGCCCGTAGGTGATTTATTTATGGTAGGCAGGCAGACCAGGAAGAAGCTTTTGGAAATGAATATAACCACAATAGGAGATTTGGCCAGAGCAGACAGAAGGTTCTTGCGGGACAGGCTTAAATCCTTCGGCAATCTGATATGGTGTTATGCAAACGGTATTGATGAATCGCCGGTACACCCGGGATATTACCTGCAAATGAAAGGAATAGGCAATAGCACTACCATAAAGTTTGATGTAACAGAAAGGCAGATTGCCCACAAAGTATTATTGTCCCTGACGGAATCTGTTTCATTAAGGCTCAGGGCTGCCAGAGCCTGCTGCCGGGTGGTATCGGTGGGGATAAGGACAGGGGAGCTTAATTTTTATTCCCATCAAAGAAAGCTTATGGCTCACACCAATATAACGATGGATATATTTGAGACTGTAAGAGAACTGTTCAACGAATGTTGGGGAGGCGAAAAAATAAGGCATCTGGGAGTAAGAGTGACGGATTTGTGCAGTGACGAGTTCATGCAGGCCTCAATATTTGACGAGCAGTACAAATACAAGAAGCAAGCGCTTGATAATGCCATGGATATTATAAGAGGCAGGTATGGGAATAATTCCGTAATGAGGGCCATATTTGCCGACGGGGAGTTTGCCCCCATGTCCGGAGGGTCAGGAGTTGAAGATTATCCCGTAATGAGCAGCATACTATGACAGGCAGCTAAATCTTATATATATACCATCTTGAAGTATCTATTTCAAATCTGAGCTCGAAGGGCTTAACCAGATTGCCGATGCGTGTCTGGCAGGTAAACTTGAGCATCCTGTTGCCGGCAAACTTGTCAAGCTCTTTTTTTATTACCCGGTCCACTTTTACCGTGATCAGCTCCGACCTATCATCAAGGTATCTGAACCTTACAGGTACAGGATTACCTTCCAAATCGAAGAAAACTATTGCTTCAATAGGCTTTCTGAGCACCTTCATTTAGTTCACCTCCGTATGGAACAGAATAGAAGAAAATTGCGACATAACTATCAGTTTGCAGTCTTACTCAAAGAGCAATAACCTTGTATACCGACTCGCACGATATTGGCTTTGGACAGGAGGACATGGGGAAGCTATCTCCTTTCTTCGAAGCCCTGCCCCAATCTCGTGTCTCGTATCTCGTGTCTCGCGACTGAAGAAAATTGCTGCGCAATTTTCTTTAATATTAGCATGTTTCTGCTTGTTCAGAAACTTCGGTGTAGCATTATATAAGCAAATTCTGCTAATTTATCTGGTTAATTCAAAAGAATAAAGCATATTCCTTAAAATATTATACGAACACATGTTCGTATTTATGCGTGCAAAAAAATGTAACCAAACACTCATGTGTACATAGTATATAAGTGGAAAGGTGAACAACCTATTGGTCCCGGGTATCTTGCCTGGCTTTAGCTCTGGCGGGTTTGCCATATAAAATGACAAAATTATAATGAGGGGAGGTGAGAATATGGCAAACGGATTTGGATCAACCGGATGTGGATGCGGTGCTCCCACGGCGGTAAGTCCCTTCATGGACTTTTGCAAAAACAATGGATTCCTCCTACTGTTACTGCTGTTTTTGCTCTTAGCATCATGTACAACTTTGGGTAGGGAGAAAAACTTTATCTTTATTATAGTACTTGCAATAATCGCATTTGGCGGATTTGGAAGAACCTTCGGATTCGGTGGAACCGACTATTAAGCTGAAAGCACAGGGAGACATGGGGGCGTTGGGGGCACGGGGACAGGAGAAACGTCCCCGTGTCTCCCCCGTGTCCCCCTGTCTTATTTTATACAGATTGTCACCAAATCAATGCATGTACATATTATGAAATTGGGAAGGAGTGTCAACCATACAATCCTGACCCAGATGCCATAACTCACCTCAAGCATGGAAGGGGGCTCTATTGCCCGCTTTCATGCTTTAAACGGAAAACTTGTCACCAAATATACGCATGTACATAAAATAGAATTGAGAAAGGGGGTGACATCATGGGAAACGAATCGGCATCAATCGGATGCGGATGCGAATGCGGAGCTCCTGAGGCAGTAAGCCCGATTCTGGATAAGTGCAAGAGTAACGGATTCCTTTTACTGCTTTTGCTGTTTGTTCTTCTGGCATCATGCAAAACCTTGGGCAGGGAGAAAAACTTCTTCTTTATAATAATCCTTGCAATAATCGCATTTGGCGGATTTGGAAGAACTTTCGGCTTTAACAGCGGAGCATTGTTATAACAGGTACATCACGTATTCTGGAAGGGAGGTGTAAATATGGTTGATGGAGTAGCAGCAGGCAATGTTTTCGGTGACAGCAGCTTTGACCTTCTTCAGGACAGCATTGGAGAGACTGTAACAATATTTACTACAAGCGGAGGCCTGTCAGGCTGCGGTTTTACGGGAGTAGTACTTGCTGTAAACCCATGTTTCGTAAGGCTTATTACCCACATAGGACCGGCACCTGGTTGTGCATTAGGCAGCTGCTGCGGAGTACCCGGAGCAGGATACGGCGGAGGATATGGCAATGTGGGCACAGTAGGGTCAGTAACAGATATTCCTCTTGACAGGATTGCCGCAGTCGTACGTAATGCTGTTTAGAAAGTTTGAAGTAAAAAATTCGGCGCAAGCCGAATTTTTTATACAGGCTGTCACCAAATCAATGCATGTACATAGTATGGAAGTGGGAAAGTCAGAAACCCAATTATGCGAAAGGGGGTGTAACAATGGCAAATGGAATTGGTTATGGCGGAAATTTTAACGGCAATTTCTTTGACTTACTCTCAGACCTTATAGGAGAGACTGTAACGATATTCACTACAAGTGGAGGTCAGTCAGGCTGCGGCTTCACAGGTGTAATACTTGCAGTAAACCAATGCTTCGTCAGACTTGTAACCCATATAGGGCCGGCTCCGGGATGTGCTCTTGGCAATGCATGTCAAAGTCCATGCTGTCCTAAAGTCGGCTGCAGCGGCTATGGCGGTGGATACGGCGGGGGCTACAGCAATGTACGTTCAGTAGGTTCTGTAACAGATATACCTCTTGACAGGATTGTTGCGGTAGTAAGCAATGCTGTATAAGTATCTTATGCAGTGGATAAATGGAGGACAGGGGGACGTTTTTTGAGAAACGCCCCCCTGTCCTTACTCTGTCTTTCTTATGTATTATCTGTTATTATCTTGCAGTTGCCTATAAATATCGCACCTTCGTCAATGATGATGTTTTTCACTGTGATATCGCCTACAAGCTTTGCAGTATGTGTAATATGAAGCTGAGAGGTTGCGATTACATTGCCTTCTATGACTCCGGCAATAAATGCATTTTCTGTCTTTATGTTGCCCTTAACAGCTCCTTCTTCTCCAACAATCAGATTGCCGTTTATATTGAGCCCCCCCTGCACCTTGCCGTCCAGCCTTACGGTGCCTTCGGCATTGATAGTGCCCTCAAATATTGTTCCGCGGCCTACAACGGTATCCACTCTTTCGCTGTTTATTGATTTTTTGCCTGAGCCAAACATTATATTACCTCCAATCCCCATACTCCAAAGATTTACTCATATCCTGCAATTTTCATCAGTCAAAGTAATTTGCCGGATTGACATTTTTCCCATTAAGTTTTACTTCATAATGAAGATGAGTTCCGGTGCTTCTGCCTGTATTGCCTACCTTTGCGATGGCTTGACCCTTCTTGACCTTATCCCCTTGTTTTACCAATAGCTTTGAATTATGGGCATACAGTGTGGAAAGTCCATATCCGTGGGATATTATCACCATTCTTCCGTAGCCTGCATTCCAGCCTGCAAAAGATACTATACCGTCACCGGTCGCTGAAACAGTTGTCCCATACGAGGCTGCAAAATCGACTCCCTTGTGAAATTCGCTGCCCCTGCTGGTAAAAGGATTTTTCCTATAGCCAAAGCCGGCGGATATGGTGGCGGTCACTGGTTTGATGGAGGGCTTGGCCATTAAATATGCAAGTTGTTTTTTTATGGGATCTAAGGAATCATTTATTATCTTTTTCTGAGCTTCAATTTTATCAGTCAAGGAAGCAAAATCAGCCTCAATGCTTGCTATTTTTAAAGACATATTCGGATTTGATTCCGAATTGTTTTCAGAAGAAACAAGCTTGACCTCTATGGATTCCTCAGGGGAAGGGTTAATACCCACCGCTTTTTTAACCTCGTCCAGCAACTTGGAGTTTTCGGCCAGTTGATTATGTACTTCTTCACAACTTTTCTGAAGATTCTCAATTTCAATTCTCTGAGAAGTGTTGATAGCTGTAAGCTCTGCTATTTCTTTTTTGCTGGCATCATATTGAAGCTTGAGCTGGGACAGCGCATAAAAACATATCCCGGATGTTATAATAAGCAGAGTAGTGGATATGATAACAAATCCGGGGAACCACGTCGGGGTTCTAAAGGATTTAACGGTGGATCGGCTTTCGGGAATGAACATGAAAGTAGTATAATTTATTTTATTTTTTACCTTTGCTTTTTTCATATAATCATCCTTTGGCAGCATAATCCTTTAAAATTCGTATAGAAACAAAAATTTCAAGCTGTATCATTAAAATATACAGGTTGAAATCGACAGAGAAGTCAAGTCATATACAATTAATTCCCAATACGCTTAGTATCCATTTTAGACTAAATTTGTCTAAATGTACAGTCCCAAAAATCATCAAACCTTTTGCACTATTATTTTAAATGCTGTATTGGAAAGCGTTATAGGGGATCGAATAAAAAGTAAATATTTAGCGGAGAATATAATTTATATAAAAGAAATATATGGAGGTGCTGATATGAACAAGGTAGGGATAGAAAAGCCCTTGAGCAACGTCAAAAGATATCTGGAAAGCAGGGATTGCACCGTAGAGGTATTGGAGGACGGAAGCAAGGAGTCCCGCAGTAATCTGAACCAATTTGACGCTATTGTCGTATCGGGTGCGGATTCCAATTTCATGGGTATGGAGGATATTATGACAACTGCAAAGGTTATTAATGCCGAGGGCAAGACCGAGGATGAAATATACAGCGAGGTATTGAGAGCAGCGGAACTGAAAAAAAGATAAAAACAATGTAGCCTATTTGTTACAGCAATAGTAAAATAAAGGTATGCACCAATACACGATTCACATAATTGGCTGCATACTTTTTCATTGTTGAAATAATTTATAGGGGGCAGGGATACTATGATATATATTGGAACTTCGGGATACAGCTATAAAGATTGGATAGGGCCATTTTATCCGACAGGTGTCAAGACGGGGGATTTACTGGGCATTTATTCACGTTCCTTTAATTTTACCGAGATTAATTCCACTTATTATAAAATACCCAATGCCTTTATGTTCTATAATATGCAGAAGAAGACGGAAGATGATTTTATCTTCACCGTTAAGCTTCATCAGTCCATGACTCATGGAAGAGATGCGGGAGACAAGGATTACGAGGACTTCACCGGGGCAGTGGATGTGCTGAAGCAGCTCGGGAAGCTGGGATGCCTGGTTGCGCAGTTTCCATATTCTTTTCATTTCAACAGGGAGAATATGGACTATATACGAGGGCTTAAAGAAAGGTTTGCTGATTTTGATCTGGCGGTGGAATTCAGGAACAACAGGTGGGATAACGACGAAACCATGGAGTTCCTGCGGGCAAACGAGTTGGGCTATATCTGCGTGGATGAGCCTGCTGTGTCGGGCCTTTTGGACCGTGAAGCAAAGGGCACTTCCAGGATCTCATATGTAAGGTTTCACGGAAGAAACAATGTGAAATGGTGGGACCATAAAGAAGCATATGAAAGGTATGATTACCTTTATAAGGAAAGTGAGCTTGAGCAGTGGAAGGATAAAATACTGGAGCTTGATAAGCAGTCCCAGAACTGTTTTGTGAGCTTCAACAACCATTTTAGGGCACAGGCTGTAATAAACGGAATTATGCTTAAAAAGCTTTTAGGAATGATGGAATGATAATATTTAGACTATAGGAGGGCTTGATTATGAGGACATTTATCGGTGCGGATTTCAGCAGGGATATTAAGGAAAGCATAGCAGGAGTACAGCATGTGGTACGGGAAAATTCGGAAAGGGGAAGGTTCAAGTATGTAGGGAACTTCCACCTGACGCTTAAGTTTCTAGGTGAAATTGAGCAGTCCAAAGCGCCGGATATCGGAAGGGTACTTAGGGACATAGCCTCAAAGCACAGAAGGATACGCCTTAACGTAGATAAAATAGGGTACTTTGACGGCAAAGGAAGTATCCATGCCCTTTGGCTGGGCTTTTCAGGGGAACTGGATAAGCTTTCGGCATTGTATTCGGATATTGATGAAGGAATGCAAAGGCTGGGCATAAAAAAGGAGATTAAGGCATATACCCCACATATAACAATAGCCCAGGATCTGGTACTCAAGATACCTTTTGAAAAGCTGGAGGAAAAGGTGGATTTCCGAAGCTTCAGAACTGTTGAAATCAGGGAGATATCCTTGATAAAGAGTGAGGAATTGCAAGGGAAAAGGATTTATACGCCAATCTCGGCCTTTCAGTTAAAATAGCATGTTTGAGGAACGCAGCAAATATTGATTCGGATGTGATTTTTTGATTAACAGAGACGATTTTCTTCCTGTTTCCAAAGAAGATATGCAGAGAAGAAAAATAGAGCAGTTTGATTTCATATTCATAAGCGGCGACGCCTACGTGGACCATCCCAGCTTTGGCAGCGCCGTAATATTACGGCGCTGCCAAAGCTGGGATGGTCCACGTAGGCGTCGCCGCTTATGAATATGAA
>JAAYQK010000389.1 GCA_012519325.1 Gracilibacteraceae bacterium
ACAGTTAACGGACAAATCCACACTTCCTTCTGTTATGCAGTTTTCAATACTTCCTTCCGCCCAGGCTGCAACCAAACCGAAGCAGGCCTCTTCTGCGGATGATATTATCTTACTGATCTGCCCGCTGACCGTAAGATTTTTGATGGATGATCTCCTGTCCGTACTGCCAAACAAGCCCATATTACGGCTGTCGGCAATTTTTCTCAAAGTTATTGTTTTTCCATTACCGTCAAAGGTGCCGCTAAAAGGAGGTCCGTTGCTGCCAACAGGGTTCCATGTGTTTTCGCCCAGATCTATATTCTCGGTGAGCCTATAGGATGCCTCCATATAATTACTATCCCATCCAACCTCAGAAAAAGCCAAAAGGTCTTCTGCCGTGGATATAAGGTAGGGATCCTCCGGAGTTCCCGCGCCCCCGCTGAAGGAAGGCATTTTGCCGAGTTCCTCCTGGCAGTAAGCGGAAATCAGGCTTCCCCCAATGAAAAGAACAGTCATGATTACAAATACAAAATTTCTGAACCGTTTTTTGCTTAGATTCATCTGCTACCCGCCTCACTTTCCGGTCCCATTGGACCCTTTAGCGCATATTATGTCTCTTTATTTAAAATTCTACTATATTACTATTTTTTTTGCTAGAAGGGATTAAACTGAATACCGACAGGATGGTCAAGAAATAAGAGGCTCGTTAGAGCCTCTTGTCATTAATAAGCTTTTCTATTATGGGCAAATCTGCCGGTACAAAATCAAAGTCTGGAAGTTCATCCTTCTTCACCCATCTAAAGTCATTGCATTCAATTGCTTTTCCTTCACCTTCAAGTATCCTGCAAAGGTAGCACAGAAGCAGTATGTCTTTTTCTTCATATTTGAACTTCACAACCTTATAGATATCGATGACTTCAATATCTATATCCATTTCTTCCTTTATTTCTCTTACAATGCACTCTTCAGGAGTTTCATCGGGTTCCAGCTTCCCTCCGGGGAATTCCCACTTGTATTCCATGTGAGATCCTGGCTGCCGCTGTGCAATAAGTACCTTCCTATCCCTAATTATGACCGCTGCGGTTACAACATACATATTATACCTTCGGTCCGGCATTAACTATGTCTTCAGATACACCCTTGAATTTCCGGAAGTTTTCATAGAAATCCGCTGCAAGCTTTAGAGCTGTCTTTTCATATTCCGCCTTATCCTGCCATACGTTCACCGGCTTCAGAATCTCAGCCGGAACTCCGGGGCACTCAACAGGCACAGCCAATCCAAATATCGGGTCGGTTTCGTAACCGACATTATCCAATTCTCCGCTTATTGCGGCATTTACCATTGCCCTGGTGTAGGACAGCTTCATGCGCTTCCCTACCCCGTAGGAGCCTCCGCTCCAGCCTGTATTGACAAGGAATACACTTGCATTATTCTTGTCAATTTTTTCACCCAGAAGCTCTGCATAAACCTGCGGGGCCATTGGCATAAAAGGCGCACCGAAGCAAGTGGAGAATGTGGCTGTAGGTTCTATAATCCCTCTTTCCGTTCCTGCCAGCTTGCTTGTGTATCCGGACATGAAATGGTACATTGCCTGCTCTTTTGTAAGCTTGGAGATAGGAGGCAGCACTCCGGTAGCATCAGCCGTCAGGAATACTATTGTAGAAGGATTTCCTCCCACACCTTCGGAAACGGCATTATCAATATAAGTTATAGGATATCCCGCACGAGTATTCTCGGTGAACTTATCGCTGTCATAATCCGGAACACCTGTCTCAGGATCCAGAACTACATTTTCCAAAACCGTACCAAATCTTATGGCATTATATATTTGAGGCTCGTTTTCTTTTGAAAGCTTTATGCATTTTGCATAGCAGCCCCCTTCGAAGTTGAATACCCCATCCTCTGTCCAGCCGTGCTCGTCATCACCAATAAGCCTTCTTCCCTTGTCGGCGGATAAAGTGGTCTTCCCTGTGCCCGACAATCCAAAGAACAATGCAACATCACCATTTTCCCCTATGTTGGCCGAACAATGCATAGGCATTACTCCCTTCATGGGAAGTATAAAATTCATTACTGTAAAAATTGATTTCTTTATTTCTCCGCAGTACATGGAACCGCCTATTATAACAATTTTCTCAGTAAAATTCAGTATAATGAAAGCTTCGGAATTAACACCGTCGGCTTCGGCATCGACATGGCAACCCGGTGCGGCTATAACCGTATATTCGGGTTCAAAGCCTTCAAGCTCCTCAGCCTTTGGCTTGATGAATAAATTCTGAACAAAAAGGTTCTGGCTTGCATATTCGTTAATAATTCTTATCGGCATTCTATGATTCTTATCAGCCCCTACGAAGCCATCAAATACAAAAAGCTCCTTATCTTTTATATAGCTTTTTATTTTGCTATATAAGTTTTCAAATTTCTCACTGCTTATCGGTACATTTACTTTACTCCAATTCACCTTATCGTGTGTATTTGCATCATCAACTATAAACCTGTCTCCGGGAGATCTGCCGGTGTATTTCCCTGTGTTTATACTTAAAGCTCCCGTATCGGTAAGAGCAGCGCCTTCTTTTTTCAGGGCAATTTCCACAAGCTTTCCTGCAGCAAGATTTCTATGTACTTTTGCGCCGATATTATCCAGTTTCATATCAACACCTCCAAATATATCATACATGGTATTTAGCTACCGGCACCTAGCATATAACAATCTCTATTATATATCATTATTCCTGTTTACTACAATAGTTTTGCATGTGAATATATTTATTCTTCCATATTGGTTTCCAATATATTATAAAGCTTATTCATATCAATGCTATTCCTTACTATTTTCGCAAGTTTGTCCAACTGCTCCTCCTTATACTCCCAATAATCGGGAGCGGAATTTTTCAACAGAGCCAGTCCCTTTCTCCTCCGAACCAGATTGAGAAAACCCCTGGTAAACTCTGAACTGTCAAATATTCCATGGATATATGTCCCGAATACGGTAAGTTCCCTGTTTACCATTCCGTCCTGTTCCGATACATGCTTCCCCCCTCTTTCATTTACGGTTATAAAGGAATTGCCCGTATCTGCATTCAGGGTTTCTCCCATATGTATCTCATATCCCCTTACCTCAGCTCCGAAAATATTGTCCCTGCCTCTGGAAAGGGTTGTGAATTTGTTTTTCCTAAAATCCGTAACAGTATTAAGAAGTCCCAAACCAGCAGAATACTCGCAGTCGGATTCAACCTTCAGGACGTCTCTTATTTCTTTTCCAAGCATCTGGTAGCCGCCACAGATTCCAAAAACAACACTGCCGTTGGAGTGGCATTCAAGTATTCTCTTATCCATCCCTGTTTTTTGCAGTGCATGCAAGTCATGAATAGTACTTTTTGTACCCGGCAATATTATTATATCCGGTTTCCCAAGCTCCCTGTCAATCTCTGCAAATCTAAGGGATACGTCCTCATGTAGCCTTAAGGCGTTAAAATCGGTATGATTTGACATATAAGGCAGCTTAATGACTGCAATGTCCAATTCCCCAGCCTTCTCTGACCCGGATCGCAGCCACTCGGAAACTCCATCCTCATCCTCAAGGTTCATACTGAAATATGGTATGACTCCCAGCACCGGCACTTTTATAATATCTTCCAGCATCTTTATTCCTGGTTTCAGAATCTCCATGCTTCCTCTGAATTTGTTTATTATAACACCTTTGACAAATTTTCTTTCTTCCTCGCTGAGAAGGAGCATAGTGCCGGCCAGTGATGCAAAGACCCCTCCTCTGTCTATATCCCCAACAAGCAGCACCGGGGCTTTGGCAATCTTGGCCATACCCATATTTACAAAATCCTCGTGCCTGAGGTTTATTTCCGCAGGGCTTCCTGCCCCCTCAATAACAACAATATCGCAGCTGTCCTCCAACCTGCGGTATATATCCGAAATCCTTTCCTTAAGCCTTGGCTTAAAGTCAAAATACTCGACGGCGTCCATATCGGCATAAACGCTTCCTTCTATTATTACCTGGGATTTTCTGTCCGATACGGGCTTCAGAAGTATAGGGTTCATACAGGCTTTGGGAAGCTTCCCGCATGCCTCCGCCTGCATTACCTGTGCCCGTCCCATTTCATGACCCTCAACGGTAATATATGAATTCAAGGACATATTCTGAGATTTGAAGGGACTTACATTATATCCATCCTGGGTCAGTATCCTGCAAATTGCAGTACATATCAGGCTCTTTCCCACCGAAGATGCAGTCCCTTGTATCATGAGGCTTTTAGACTTCAATTTCCTTTTCGCCATAGCATTTTCCTTTCCGCAGCCAAGCTATCGCGGGTCTACTCTTAAGCGCACCATATGTTAGCACATTCCGACCGCAGCGCAACGCAGTATTGCGCCGCTTATAGACATTATTTACCTGCCGCTGTTGATTCTTCGCACAATACAACGCCCCTTATCATCAATTTCATAAAGGCTGTATCTGCCCTGCTCCGCAGTAAAGATCCAGAATGCATCTTCCGTAAGCCCCAGAAGCACCATTGGTATTATCCTCATAGTTCCCTGATGAGATACAATCAGCACTCTTTTTCCCTTATACTCCTTCAAAATGTCCTCAATACTGCTCTTAACCCTGATATATATTTCAAAGAAGCTCTCTCCCCCGGGAAGAGCTGTGTTCTTCCAATCACTGCTCCATTTTTCCAGAGCTTCCTTATGCTTTTCTTTTAATTCTCTGTGATGTATTCCTTCCCAAGCCCCAAAATTAAGCTCCCTCAATCGTTCATCCTTTATAATCATATCGGGGTCATATCCGCTTACAATTGAGGCGGTTTCAACGGCTCTGACAAGGCTGCTGGAAATTACGGCATCAAATTGCACATCTTGAAGTATATCAGCCAGGTCTTCTGCCTGCATGATTCCCTTTTCACTGAGCCCCACATCGGTCCAGCCGTAATACACTCCTTTTGTATTCATATCTGTTTCCCCATGCCTTATAAGATATATTTCCGTCCTGCCTGCTTTCATATTATTCCCCTCCCCGACATAACTGCGGTTATCAGGATAAAGGACACCTCCAAAATCTCATTTGCAGCTCCCAGTGTATCCCCTGTCATCCCCTGCAGCTTTGAATATATAAAGCTCCTGTACATGAAACATATCACCGTACATAAACCAAGAGCAGCCAGATCCCATATATGTCCAAATCCCAGAATTATAATAATGCCTAAAGCAGCTGCCAGCACCGT
>JAAYQK010000390.1 GCA_012519325.1 Gracilibacteraceae bacterium
AGAAACTCGACCATATTGCCTCCATAATTCAAGCCGTTAACAAGGCTTTCAATCAGATATGGTCCCATATTTGTATCGTACACCATGCCCTGCAGGCTGGTTATGTTTTCAATAGAAATACATGCCAATAAAGAGTTGTTTCTTATTGCTTTACTGTCTACAAATTCTACCGACATCCTTAAAGCATCGTCAGTGCATAAACCTAAAACCTTGTCAAATACTAAGTTTTAAATTTTTTCTTTACACCTCGATTATTTGATGCACAGACTTTATGCTTTTTGTCTTAGGAATAATTTCTTAAATTCACTGTAAATAATTTGACATACTTGTAAGTAATCCTTTAATTTTTGTAAATAATCCAAGTATTTGATATATTTCGGTCTCATAGGCTGCTCAATACTTGCTAATATTTTCATATACGAATCTTTCAGAATTTTGAACTTTCTTAAACAAAAAGCGTTCCTGCAGTTATCAACAAGAAGGTTTTACTTCAACCATTACTCTATCCTATCGCTTCCTTCATTAGCTCATCGCCTTTCAGTCGCGATGATGCAACCGTCTCATAATGTATACTTTGTGAGACTAAATGAACTTTTGTATTTTCAACGTCTGCAATTGTATCAAATAGTTCATATTTTAGTTTTGATACGTATCATAACTCTTTTGACATTTTGATACACAATTAGTACAATAGAATTGATAAATACTCTTGGGAAGGTGAATATATGGGAAAAACCGTCGGATACGTCAGAGTATCATCAAAAGATCAGAATCTTGATAGACAAATACTCCAGATGCAGGAATTGGGAATTAGTGAGAAGCATATCTATATCGATAAAGAAAGTGGAAAGGATTTTGACAGGATTGGCTATCGGTATATGAAGAAGTCCCTCGAACCCGGTGACCTATTGATTGTTAACTCCTTAGATAGATTTGGACGTAATTATGAAGAAATCATGCAAGAATGGAATACTATTACAAGAGCAGTAAAGGCGGATATAAAAGTCTTGGACATGCCATTACTTGATACAACCCAGCATAAGGATCTATTGGGTACTTTTATTTCCGATTTAGTATTACAGGTATTATCCTTTGTTGCACATAGGGAGAGGGATAGTATAAGGCAAAGACAATCTGAAGGAATTGCAGCAGCCAAGGCAAATGGAGTGAAATTCGGAAGAGCAAGGATAGCAATTACAGAGAATTTCATTGAGGCATATAATCTTTGGCAGTCAGGTGAAATCACCGCAGTAAGGGCAATGGAATTATCCGGTATGTCCAAGGCAACATTTTATAGAAAAGTAAAAGAATATAAAAATAGATGTTAGTTTCTGATAAAAATGCTATCATAATACTTCATAAGAAGGGGGGAAACTTATATGTCATGGAATCGAGAGGAGCAAATAAGTAGCGAAATTCAAGGTAAGCGTCAAATAACATGGTGGATAGAAAAAAAGCAAAAACCGATATATACTCAAGTTTTTGCCCTATTTGCATCTGTCCTGAACTTCCGGACACCATGGGAGATAGTCTTCTAGGAATTCAGGATGTTGTCCGAACTGTACGCCCGGTAATTCGCTGAAAATGTAGTAGAGATATTTGTATGGATTCAAGCCATTGGCTTTGGCACTTTCAATCATGCTGTAAACCGCTGCACTTGCACCAGCTCCCTTGGGGCTTCCACTGAAAAGCCAGTTCTTGCGCCCAATGGTAAATGGACGAATGCTGTTCTCAGAGAGGTTGTTGGATATGGAACAGTTACCATCCTCAAGATAATTCTGCAGCTCTTCCTTTTGGTTAAGAGCGTAATTTATCGCTTCACTCAATTTCGATTTTGGAAGAACACTGCCCTTGATGGAATTGATCCATGACCAAAAGGCCTCCAAAACAGGCTTTTCCTGCTTCAGACGCTCTGACTTGCGTTCTTCACTTGATATGTTTTCAAGAGTTCTTTCTATCTCAAAAAGCTTATTGCAGAATGTTATCCCCTGACTTGGTAGGGTAGCTTCCGGACTCCTGATATCCCTAGGAAGGGCATCTACAAAGTATCTGCGTAGATGCGTCCAACAGAGACATCTTGTGATTTCCGGTACCTTCTTGTATCCGGAATATGCATCCGTGTGGAGGTATCCTTTGAATCCCTTTAGGAATTCCTGAGGATACTTGCCACTTCGTCCAGGTTGATACTCGAAGATCCTTATGGGGTACTTGCAGTGCTTTCCGGTACTGTATACCCACATGTAGGAGTCAGAGGTGTTCTTACGCCCATCTTCGTTCATAACCTGGACTGTGGTCTCATCCGCGTGCAGGTACTTTTCTTGCAGGAGCTTCTTATGCATCAGTTCCAGCACCGG
>JAAYQK010000038.1 GCA_012519325.1 Gracilibacteraceae bacterium
CATCCCTGGATTCGAACATTGAATTTATACGCCCTCCGGAGATTTCAAGGCTTCCATTGTCGCTTTCCCATACAAGTCTCACAAATCCGTTGTTTGTCGTATCAGGTACCATTTTCACCTGCTCGTATCTGCTCCCTTCAACCAGCATGCGCCCTTCCAGGGATATATTTACCGAATCCCCTATTACAACCTGTATCTTTGCCAATCCTGTCAGCTCATCAATAAGATAATTTCTCCGGTCTCTGAGGTCGTTGGCTGTTACACCGCAGGCTTCTATCTTTTTTATGTCAAGATTCAGTGAAGCAAGCTCCTTTGCTATGGAATTAATCTTACCCACATTTTCAATTATTTCCTTATCCTTGCTTTTTCTGAAATTCACCAAAAGATTGTCCATATTCTTAACGGTCTCTACAAATGCAATAGCATTTTCCTTTACCATTGATCAGGCTGTCAAGCCTCCTGTAGGCTTGGAAAGCTGCTCCCACGAATTCCAGAAGTTGTTCATCACTTCCTGAAGGCCATCCTCCGTGTTATCGTTAAATATGGTCTCAAGCTCTCTTACACTTGCATATCTTGCTTCCCAATAACCCAGTTCGGTTTTCTCCTTCTTGTACTTATTATCCAGAAATTCGTCCCTGTATTGTCTTATTTCCTGCACGTCAACGCCGTACCCAACTTGCATTACCTTACCGTTCCCCGATTGCCCCAGCTTCTGATAGAAGGAGGATGAATTGGATATAATCTGCCTGGTATATCCGGCAGTATTAACATTGCTTATATTATGACCGGTAACATCCAACGCCCTCTGATTTGCAAAGATTGCGGATATTCCGATGCTCAATCCTCTAAATGACATACATGTTCACCCCATTAGCACAAGGCTTGATAAAAATCTCCTCAAACCTTTGTATCAATTATATTCTTCTTACCTTGCTTGCTCTTGTTGTCTCCGATATCCCCGTATAAAGATCCTGTCTCCATACCGGAGCCTGCAATAAGGTTTATTGAATAATCTATATACTCCAATGACTGCTCCAGCAGCTGTCCGTTTACGTCATTTGCGTCCTTCAGTTCCGACAAAACCTTCTGAAGCTTGTTCTGGACATCCTCCAGTTTGTTCTTTAGTTCAGGCTTCAGTACCTTTATAAGCTCGGAAACGGTTATCTGTGCACTGTTCATATCCAACTTCCCGCTAAGCTTGGAAATTGTGTCCTCCCTTTTCCTCTCCAGTTGTCCGACGCTAAAAATCATATTCTGCTCAAGCTTTACAATCTTATCCAATTCGGCAACCTTTCCCTCAATAATAATGTCTTTCTTGGATTTTGCCAGCTCAGCCAAATCGTTATAATAACCGTATTCCGACGTCAGTATATCTATTAAGGCATTTACTTCCTTATCAACGTTTACCACAAACACACACCTCTTGGATAGAAATAACCACAGCCAGGTAATGGCCTTAAGCTGTGGTTATTTTCATATTTTTATATTAAATCTGCGGGCTAATAGCTTATCGGCTATAGCTTTGCTGTCTACTTCATAAGTGCCGTTATCCAGCTTTTCTTTTATCGGGGCAATAACTTCCTCCCTTATGTCCGGTATCTCCCTTGCTGCCTTAGCTGCTTTCATAACCAACTGGAAATCCATAGCTTCCTTTGATATTTGCACTTCGTCCTTTTTCCCCCTAGTCCGGGCAGATTCCGGTATGTTCTTTTTGGACTCCACCTTCTGATTCTTGTAGACTCCGCTTACCCCGTTTATTTTATTAATCTTAAATCCCACGTTAACACCCCGTTTGAATTTCTTCTTTCAACTATTTTATCGGATTTACTTTGATATTAGTTTAGCACTTTTTTAAAAAAACAGCTGTGTTTTTTTACACAGCTGCTTATTGCATAAGTTCATAATTAATTGCCTTTCCTTCTTGTAGCCGTATACATTTTTTCCTTCTCTGCTCTGTACTGGGGCCTCTGCACAGGTTTGTCCTTGTCCATTCCGAATTCTCTCCTGAAGTCCTTGTTAATCTGTTCTTTACAGTTATCACAGAACCTTCCCGTTTTAATCGACCTTCCGCACCTCTCGCATTCAAGTATTAAATTGCAGTTCTCGGATTTGATTTCCAGCCTTTCTTCCCTAAGGAATCGCATAATCTTCTCAACAGAAACCTCTGTCTCCTGGGATACTTCCGAAATGGTAGCTCCGGGATTGTCATATATGTATTCTTTAACAATCTTGAACTCACTTTCTTCAACTTCCAAACACTTGATGCAAATGGGTCTTCCCATATAAGTAAATATTTTCCCACACCTGGGACAATTTCTTATTTCAGCCATAAATATACCTCCTTATTTTCACATCTCACATCCTACGTCCCACATCTCAATTACGTATTGCTGCCTGTTGCCGCAGTTATTACAAAAACCTTATCGGCACCCGCCCTTTTCAATACTTTGCTGCATTCATTCACAGTGCTTCCCGTTGTATATATGTCATCAACCAGCAAAATATTCATATATTTACCAATATTATACGACAATTTGACGGAAAATGCACCACTTATATTCAAAACCCTCTGGTTCCGATCCAGATTATACTGCTCTTTCGTCTCCGATTTCCTTTCCAGACAGTCTGCAACAGGCTTGCGCAGCCTTTCTCCCAACTCCCGTGCAATAATATATGACTGGTTAAAGCCCCTTGCAATAAGCTTTTTCTCATGGATAGGCACAGGTACTATGGCATCTATTTCCAGTCTTTCATTTTCAATCCTTTTTGCCATCAGACCGGCAATGACAGGTGTAAGCTGAATCTTGCCTTCATATTTAAGCTTATGTATAAGCTTTTTTCCCATACCGCCGTATTCAAAGCATGAAAATGCCCTTTCATAATAGAACACACCTGTTTTGCAATCAGGACAGATACAATCACCATACTGCTCATTAAGCTGTTTGCCGCAGTGCAGGCAGGTTATTCCCGGGAGGTAGTCCAGGGATGCCAGGCATACATTGCATACGGGTTCTGCCCCGGCTCTGCCGCATATACTGCATTTAGGCTTTGGAGGATACAACAGGTCGAAAAAATGCTTGATCATCTCTTCACCTCTTAGTACTCTAATCTTTTTCTCAGCCCGGAATGCCGTGTAATTATATGATTGTTGCTTATCATCTGATGAAGAAAATGCTCCTTCCCTACCAGAACTACCATGCTTTTCGCCCTTGTCAGCGCAGTATAGAGAAGGTTCCTTGTCATAAGCATGGGAGGTCCGAAGGTAAGCGGCATAACAAGCACAGGAAACTCGGAACCCTGGCTTTTATGGACCGTAAGGGCATATGCATGCTCCAGCTCATCCAGTATTGTAAAGTCATATTTGACCTTTCTCTCCTTGTCAAATACTACTTCCATATACTGCTCCTCATTATCAATGCTTGAAATAGTACCCAGGTCACCGTTGAAAACTCCCTCCCCCTCAATTTCCGGGTTGTTAATATTCTGCCACTTTATCCTGTAATTGTTCTTTATCTGCATTACTTTGTCTCCAACCCTGAAAACAGCATCCCTGTGCTGTTTTTCAGCTTTATCCCTGCTCCGGGGATTCAACACCTCCTGCAGTACATGGTTCAAATTCAACACCCCGCACAAGCCTTTTTTCATCGGAGACAGAACCTGTATTCCCTCATAGGTATCCAAACCGGTGTATTGGGGAAGCCTTCTGGTGCACAGATCAATAATTGCAGAAACGATAGCCTCCTGGCTCTCTTGCCTTAATAAAAAAAAGTCGCTGTTTTTTGAACCAAATATAGGAAGCTCTCCCCGGTTTATCCTGTGGGCATTGACAACTATCATGCTGCTCTCGGCCTGCCTGAATATCTCATCCAGCCTTACCACAGGCAGCACTCCGCTGTCAATTATGTCCCTCAGTACATTTCCGGGGCCTACGGAGGGAAGCTGATCCACATCCCCCACCAATATCACCCTTGTGCCTTCCGCTATCGCCTTTAACAGATTATTTGCAAGTAGTATGTCAATCATTGATACTTCATCAATTATTATTACATCACATTCCAGAGGTGACTCTTCATTTTTTTGAAAAAACATTTCCTCATCGCTGTCGCCATAACCGAATTCCAGCAGCCTATGGATGGTTTTCGCTTCTTTTCCCGTGGCCTCCTGCATCCTTTTAGCCGCCCTTCCGGTAGGTGCGGCCAAAAGAACCTCAAGCCCGTATTTTTCAAAAATACTTATTATTGTCTTTATGGTTGTGGTTTTTCCTGTGCCCGGCCCGCCTGTTATAACAAGTATCCCCTGGGTTAAGGCCTCCCTGACGGCAGTTTTCTGTTTATCCGCCAGTTCAATTCCTTCAGATTTTTCAATTTCTGCTATTTCGCTGTCCATATCCAAATCCATTGGAGGTATCCTATAGTGCAGCAGTTGCATAAGCCTTCTTGCAGTCCCTGATTCGGCCTTGAAAAATGGAATGGAATACACTCCCCGGACATCTCCGATATTTTCCGCAGCCAGTTTTTTATCTATGAAAAGCCTGGTAATTGTATTTTCAATGTTAGCTTCATCAACGTCCAGCAGCGCAGCCGCTGATCTTACCAGCACCTCCTGGGGTACAAAGGTATGCCCGTTTCCGTGAAATTTATTGAGCACATACCTGGTGCCTGATGCGGTCCGGTATTCTGAAAACTTGGACACTCCCATGGACATTGCTATCCTGTCCGCCATTTTAAAGCCTATTCCGAATATATCATCTGCAAGCTTGTAGGGGTTTTCCTTTATTTCATTTATTGTGTTTTCACCATAGGCCTTATATATCCTTACCGCATAAGAAGGTCCTATACCGTACTGCTCCAGGAACATCATGATATCCTTCAGTTCTTTCTGTTCCTGAAAGGCTTCGGATATCTTCGCTGCCTTTTTATGTCCTATCCCTTCCACCTCAGTAAGGCGGCCGGGATTGTACTGCA
>JAAYQK010000391.1 GCA_012519325.1 Gracilibacteraceae bacterium
CTGCCAAAGGCAGTTCCCATTGTATGAAAAAGCGCACTTAAAGTAGATAAGGAGGCTGCAAGCAAAATAATAATAAACATATCGCCAAAAAATCTTGGAAGGTATTCTTTAATATATGCCGGAATGATCAGGTCATTTGCTCCGGCTGCTGTAATTGCAATATTGCCTGTATCATTATAAAAGAAAACATTTGTCAGAGCTCCCACAACAAACGCTGTACCTGTCATCATAAACAAGAAGATACCGCCTGAAAGCACTGCTCTATTAAGCTCTCTGTCGCTTTTTACTGTCATAAATTTTACCGCAAGCTGTGGCTGGGCAAGAACACCGATACCTACTCCCATAACAAGAGTAGAAATAACAGACCACCAAAGAGGTGAATCAAATTTAGGCATAGAAGTCCAGCCTTTAAACCCTATTGCCGTAAGCTTTGCTGACTGCTCCCCCACACCGGGAGCAGCAAACAAGTTTGTCAATTGAATGTGCGCCTGACTTAATCCGCCGAGTGCTGAGTAGGTAAAAACTAATATAAAGAGCATTCCCAAAAACATAATGCCTCCTTGGAAAGCATCAGCGTACATAATTCCTTTTAATCCTCCGAAAGTTACATATACTGAAATCAGTACAATTAGTATCCCTAATGCCGTAATAAAGCTAATACCGTAATATTTAGCTATAAAGTCTGCGCTTCCTTTTAATATTGCTGATGCGTAAATAGGCATAAATAAAAATATCAATAGTGCGATAAAACCTTGAATAAATTTAGAATCAAACCTTAAAGACAGTAATTCGGGCAATGTATGCGCACCCAGCTCCTGACCCAGTCTCCTTGTTCTTTTTCCAAATCCGACAAATGCAATAAATACGCCTACAAAAATTGTTAAAAATGTCAGCCAAAGCAGACTCATTCCATACTGACCTGCAGCACCTCCAAATCCGACAATTGCAGATGTGCTTATAAAGGTAGCACCATAAGATAGCGCCATAACAATGGGATGCATTTTTCTTCCCGCAAGAAGAAAATCACTTTCGCTTTTAGTCTTTTTATATCCGCTGTAAGCTAATATTCCTAATACCAGAATATAAATTATAGTCGCAATAATTGTTGTTTCCATATTTATCTCCTTCATTTCTTAATGTTTTTTTATTTAGCCTTTATTCCAATTGACAATGCCATAAATAACACAGCCTACCATACTGAAAAAAGTTAAAACTAGCGCTCCGGAAATTGAAATATCAGGTATACCAAATATCATAAATTATCCTCCTTTCATTTTATTGACAACAAAAAAGCCTTCCATCCCTAAGGGACGAAAGGCTAATTCCGCGGTACCACCCAACTTTGTTATAAAAACACACTCATTACAGATACAGAATGCTGACATTCGATATCCTGCTCCTGTAACGGTGAGCCTCCGCATGTATCTACTACTTATAGTTCAATACACGTACTCCAGAGGGAACTTCTATAGATATCACACTTAAGTTTGCTCTCAGTTTACAACAAACTCTCCCTGAAAGGATC
>JAAYQK010000392.1 GCA_012519325.1 Gracilibacteraceae bacterium
CAGGAGTCCAGAGGGTACAGGGGTCCCCATGTCAATAGGAACGTGGAATAAATGCGATCAAATTTACAAATACATTTACAAAAAATTTGTATGAAGGAAAGTTGCCAACATTTACTTGACAGTAACACCATAAACACGTAATTTGAAAAAATGGTAAAAATATGGTATAATATAGCAAACCCAGTAAGACGGAAAAGGGGGGTGGTTATGCATGATTAGAATAATGCGTCCAAGAAGCAAGATACAGCTTAATTATGTGCTGGAATGCATACATCTGGCCAATACATGGTGCAGATTAACAAGCCATAAAGATGAATTGATGGCAGCAGTAATCATAGATAAGAATAATATGCTGATTGAATATGATATATTGGCAAGAGGAACCCCGGAATATGTGATTTTTGATCACATGGAACTCATAAACCGCAGTATAAGCTTGGGTGCAAAAGATGTAACCCTATTACATAATCATTCTTTTGCGTTTGACGGAATACTTTCCAATGACGATATAATTGCATTGCAAAATGTAAATAAGGAAGCCCGAAAGTTTAATCTGCGAATTAACTATATGGTATGTATGGGAGGCATAAGCGGGCAAATATATGATATAAAAAATGGGATATCAGTATATGATAATAAAAAACTTGAAACGATTAATGAATTCTTTGAAGCAAACGGACTGCCAAGAAAGAAGCTTAAAAAGGAATGCATAATATTGGCAGATGCATTAAGTACTAATAAATATGATACAAAAGCAAAAATGGAAAGGGCAATGGCAAGAGTAACAGCTGTAGCAGAAGAAACGAAAAATTATCCTACGATGTATACAAGAACAAGGCTTGATCAACTCTTTAACAGAGAACAGAAAATCTATTATGCAAAACCATTGCCGGAACCGAAATTAAAAGAAAAGATGGTAACAAAACCTGCAACAAAGGAAACAGGAAAGCCGTGCAGAATAATCCAATTAACTTAATATATTATAAAGGGAAGATTTTATCTTGAATATTCCGGAGCATTTTGCACCACTGTTCCGGAAAGTGGGAGCCACCTTTCCGGTCAGAGGGCCACTTACCCATCATAAGTGAAGTTTACTGTAATATATTGATTCAATTAAGGATGCTATCGCACCGCTATAGCGGCTACGTCCTTGACAGAATCAATATATTATAGTCTTCCAGAATTATGATGGGATAAGTCATATAATGATATTGGTATCCACTCCGGAATGGTGGATCATTTTCGCCGGAAGCCTGGCTCACTATTCCCGGAACGGTGGCTCTCGTTGACCGGTATATTCAATCTTTCCTTTTTTAGTGGAAGGAAAGGGGGAGAGCAGAATTAAAAATAAAAGAATTATACTGATTTATTAAAGTATAATGCATTATTCTTACGTTATCGGCATGCCAGCAAGGATTGTGGAATAGTGAAAGCAATAAGAACTATGATGCCGAAATATGGATATGGCATAAATACAAAAAAGAGCTCATGGATCTTTAAACCGATTTGCTTGTATCCATAAGCGGTATAGATATATTCCTTTCAGTGCTTGTTATAGGATTTAAAATGATATTACAAAGTAAAAACCTAAATGCAAAAATCTAAGCAATGTCTGCGCTGAATTAAATCATAGTAGGTACATAGGGAGAAATGATGGCTGGTATGGGAACTTCAATTCTTAAATGTACTATCTTTTGATTCTAAATCAAAGTATATTACGATTTAATATTGTAATAGTTATGTAATGGAAAAAAAGGAAAAAATATGGTATAATATATACAATATACAAGGCACATAATTCAATTTTGAAAGTAAGAGCAGGTCAGAAAGCCAAGAGAGGGAACGTAATAGCAAAAGTAGGCAGCACAGGCAATTCAACAGATTCTCATATACACTTTGAAGTAGGAATAAACGGAAAACATGAAAATCCAATTAAGTATTTTAAATAAAGTACTTGAAAGGGGTGTTCAAAATTAAAGCCGATGAATATTTAAGAACAAAGAAAATGATAGACCAACAGGGCCAAAATCAATTGCCGCCGCCAATAAGCCCGGAAAAGTATATCGAATATGTAAATTATAATAAGATGCTGGAACAACAAAACCAATATCAATATACACCGCCGGCCCAGGAATCTCATAATGCATTTACAGACCGTGGAACGGTCATAATATTAGCTTTAATCTTTATATCGTATTGGCTGCCGAAGTTCAGGCTGCAAGTTGCGGAACAGTGTAAACCCTACTTTTGGATATTAGTATTAATAGTGTTTGGGTATACCTTGATACATAATTATTTGCAAGACAGAATACCTTCTTTTTTTGTATCTTTGCTCACATTTGCTGATTTTGTTATAGCATTTGTGATTATGAATGAAATAACATTCCGTTATGCAGGCGGTTATCCGTTGGAAAACGCTATATGCGAACATTTAAGCGAATATAGTTCAACTACGATGTTTTCATTGATAAGACTGGCAGGAATGGTTATTGATCTGCTTATACCGTTTGTTACAATACCGGTTTTGCAGATGATATTCTGGAAGGTTTGTAGGAAAAGAAAGTGATTAAGAAAGTATGATAGCAATAGCTACTGGTAAGGTCGACTTGGATGAGTCA
>JAAYQK010000393.1 GCA_012519325.1 Gracilibacteraceae bacterium
AACCTGATCATAGAAAGCTGATTGTTCAGGAGTAAGTTCATAGTAAAGCTCAATCGGGTCCGCCACATTTGAGAGCTCAGCAAGTTCATGGGAATATACCGGGTCACGTTTAAGGTCTAACCGATTTCGGCGAATAACAATTGGCTCTATTACAGAACGAATTTCATCAGCAAGTTGTTTAACTCGATGCTTTGTTCGTGAAACATCTATAGGCGGTGTAAGATCAAATATTTCATTATAATATTTTTCAGCTCTGGCTTGTTTTTCCCCGCCTGCACTATGATAACGAAGTATAAATGACAGCTTGCGAAATTCACTGTTATATCGGGCAAAGCGTACAGCAAGCTTCTCATCCAAAGTCAGAGTTGATTTTCCTGGAGGGATAAAGAGTTTAAGCAATGCAAAAATGTCTGTCGGAGCATTGTTGAATGGGGTAGCCGTAAGCAGGATTACACTACGGTTAGTGCAAATTTGACTCAGACGTTCGTACGCTTCTGTGTCTTCATTGCGGAAACGATGTGCTTCGTCAATCACAATGGTATTTATATCATCGCCATACAGCTCAAGATACTCCTGTACTTTGTCAAGTTCACCCAAAGAACGGACTTCCCAATCGTAAAGTCCAAAATCATTGAGATATTTATACCATCCACTGGATTTAGTTTGATTATCCCCTATTAAAGCCGGAGGACAAATAACAATACCACGGCCGTTACGTTCCCTTGCCAGCCAGCAGGCAATAACAGATTTTCCAAGGCCAACCACATCGGCAAGAATCACGCCTCCATATTCTTTTAATACGGTCAATGCCTGCTGTACGGCATCCTCCTGATAACGATAAATACTGTAGCCACGATCTTCCATCAGTCGCTTGACTTGTGGTCTAAGCGTCCTTTGTTCCATCAAATCAAGGTATGTTTTGAGTACCAGCACATAGGCTTCGAACGGAGTAACCTCAGCCACCTGGGTCTGACGGCGAATTATACGGATTATTTGATTCTTACGTTCATCAGGTTCGCTGATAGGTATGGCTGTTTCCCATAATTCATCGAAATATTCTTCCGCATCTTCCCAACCGTAATCACCAATTTCCACGTTAAACTCATTCTGCCCCAATAAGCCGCTGCGGGTTAAATTACTGGAACCGGTTATAAAACGCCCTGGTGCATTAACGAGTGATTGTCCTGCCTCATCAAGACGGAAAAAGTATAACTTGGCATGATTGGGTTCAAAAGTTTTACGGATTTGAAGCTGACCATTTTCTATAAGGCGTAAAAAGAAATCGACTTGCTCATAGAATTCCTGCGTATCCAAAGACTCATCCTGCAGCGCAGTGCGCAAGGAAGCAAAAAAGCGTCCTATAAGTTCCTGCTGAGTACGAGTATCCGCATTGTGGTCAGTTATTTCCAGCACTCTGCCTAAGTGCAAGTCAGTATCCAGTCCCACCAAGATTTTTAGTTTCAAGTCTTCACGTGTTTTCAAAGACTCATAAAGCTCACGCCAACCTGAAAAATAGAAGAAACCCACCAGGAATTTAAGTTCCTTGCTGTGTTTAATTAATGTATTAATTCGGCCTTTAAGACTTCTCTGTTTGGCATTGGTTATGAAATTATTAGCCATTACCTGACACACTCCTTGCCCTATTGATACGTTCCCATACCAATTGGCACACGGCACGGTAAACTTCTTTTCGCTCCTCTTCGGTTAGTCCCAAAGCATCAAAGACAATATCATCCAGCGCTTTGCGGTCAGGCAAAGGGTTAGGTTCTTGTTTGGAAATAGGAATATCGGATTCGGGATCTATGCCGCATTCGGTGAAAATGGATTCGACTGGTTTTGATGCTAAATGTAATAAAATATTATTAATCTGATCTCTCTTATTATCTATAAAATTGGAAGAAAGAACAAGTTGTTGTTTCACTTCATAGACCATAAGACTTCTAGGTCCTCCACCTCCACCATATTGTCTTGCCTTTACCTCATCAGCAAGAAATGTAACAACAGAATTTAAAATGAGTTGTAAAGGCTGATCCACCGTTGCAACATATAGCCTGCAATCCGCTAATAATGGTATTAATGATGCAAAAACAGCAATTCGCTCCCTCAGCTCTTTCCCCCAAAAACTGTTGCCCATTTCGTTAGGGACAGACCACCATATTGATCGTGAATTGCAAGTTGGCCTATTCGAGTACTTTTTCTTTTCTCCCCATTTTATATACTGTAAAGCTCGGGTACCCTTTAATTCTGCTTTACTCTTATGACACATAAAGATACGGTATTTCAGATCTTCAGGTTTAATTACTATGCTGCGACACTCCCGTGGGCTTTTTATAACCGGTTTCAGAAACTCTTCTTCAATTTCCCCTTCCCAACCGGCGCCGTTACGCACACGCAACAGACCTGGCATTGAACCTGGACCTAGCGGCTCCAAATAGAAAAATTCGTTGGCACCTGTTTTAATCC
>JAAYQK010000394.1 GCA_012519325.1 Gracilibacteraceae bacterium
GTGCATATCCATCAACTTGTTAGCTTATGATAATTAATTTGATAAGTTGGCAGGCAGGCACCATAAAGTTAATTAATTTTTGCAAATAGTATTGACATATAAAAAATATAATGCTACAATCTGAATGAACAAAAAAAATATTCATTCAGAGAAATGGAGGCAGGTTACTTGACAGATAAAAAAGCAGATATATTTAGTGCAGGAAGAGAGCTGTTTTACTCTAAAGGCTTCAAAAACACAAATGTATCGGATATAGCAAAGCTTGCCGGGATAGGGGTCGGTACTTTTTATAACTACTATTCTTCCAAAGAGGAGCTGTTTCTTGAGGTTTTCCTCAAGGAAAACGAGGATCTGAAAAAGCACTTGTATGAATCTGTTGATTTGAATGATGATCCCATAGATTTTGTCACAAAACTTGTAACAAAGAACATCGCTGAAATGAACTCCAATCTGATACTGAAGGAATGGTACAACAGGGAGCTCTTTAGCAAATTGGAGCAGTACTTTTATAACCAGGGTGGTTTGAACAGTATTGATGAATTAATGAAAAGCGGCAAACTGGAGCTAGTCAGGCAGTGGAAGGCCGAGGGGAAAATGAGGAAAGATATAGATGATGAAATGGTATGTGCTATTTTTGATTCTATACAGTATATAGATATTCATAAATTTGATATTGGGCTTCAATATTATCCGAAGATTTTATACTATATAACAGAGTTTGTAATGAAAGGTTTAACTGATTGCCCAAAACAGGAATAAATTTGGGCCATTATTTTGCTTATATGCGAATGAACATAAAAAATATTCATTCGGACAAGGAGAGGAATAATAATTGATAAAGCATGAGGAAGCCTTTAAATCAATGCACTTTGGGATGAACACAGTGATGACACATTGGGCTTTCGGCAGGTATGCGGCGGAATCCCTAAAGGCAGTCTGCAAAGAAGCTGAAAGGTTGGAAAAAAAGCTCAGCCGATTTATACCAAGCAGCGAGATTAGCAGGATCAACAAGTCTGCAGGTATGAGATCAGAAAGGCTTGGCGGTGATACATATGAGGTGCTTTCACGGGCTGTCAAGTTCTCAATATGCAGCCAGGGTCTTTTCGATGTCACAATTGGGCCTTTGGTAAGCTTGTGGAGCAACAGCAGGGGGTCAATGAAACCTCCTGAGGATTTAAGCATAAGGCGGGTTCTTCCATTGGTGGATTATACAGGCTTGCAGCTTGATCCCTACAAAAAAGCTTCCGGACTGCAAAAGGAAGGCCAGTCCATTGATTTGGGGGGAATAGGAAAAGGATTTGCCGGCGACAGGTTTTTGGAGGTATTCAGCAAATATGGTGTAAAATCAGCTCTCACAAATATTGGAGGAAATGTTGCGGCTTTAGGAACAAAGCCTGATGGTTCCCCGTGGCGTGTGGGTATCCGTCATCCCAGAAAAGAAAACAGCTTGATAGGATTTGTTTCTGTGTCCGACAAAGCAGTGGTTACCTCCGGTGATTATCAGAGATACTTCATTGGCAGCGACGGTAAAAGATATCACCATATTCTTGATCCGACTACCGGGTATCCGGCAGAATCAGGGTTGGTTAGTGTGACTGTTGTTGCAGACCGCTCAATGGACGCTGATGCATTATCAACTATATTGTTTGTAGCCGGAATAAACAAGGGAATCAAATTTTTGAAAGAGTTTCCCGGAGTCGAAGCAGTCCTTATTGATATGAATCTGACAGTACACATTACACGAGGGCTTAAAGACTGCTTCCAGGCTGGCAAAGGAATAAACACAGAAATTCTGAATTAATGTAAGGAGAGGTCAAAGTGAGAAGAAAGGAGAGATCAAGAATGGCAATGATTATACCGGCAGTATTGGTAACTATAGTTGGATTGGTTTTGGGAGGTGGGATACTTTTTACAGCGGGAGAACGGAGGGAAGCCAAAAATCTTCCGATAGCTGTTGTGGATTTCAATAATCTTAATGACGGAACATATGTTGGAGAATATGAAGGCGGAATGTACAAATGGAGAGCCAATAAAACTGAGGTTACTGTATCCTCCGGAAAGGTAACGGATATAAAAATACTAGAGCATAAAGAGAATAAGAAGCCTGAATTCACCAATAAGCTGTATGATAGGGTAATTGAAGCTCAATCACTGCAGGTTGATACTGTCAGCGGTGCGACACTTACCTCAAAGGCTTATCTTAAGTCGGTAGAAAATGCACTGAAGCAAGCTCAGAAAAAGTAAAAGAGTATCAAGAATATAGAAGAGAATTGAAATCGGCGGAATATTTTTCGAAAATGGCGCATTGCAGCGCCTTTTTGTTAGTTAGTGTAAAATTACTTTGGGAAAAAACCAAAAAA
>JAAYQK010000395.1 GCA_012519325.1 Gracilibacteraceae bacterium
GTCCCCGGCACCTTTTCCAGGTACTCGGAAAAATCTTCCGCCCCTGCCATTGGAGTAAAGTCCATCACTGCATCCTTTGACATGATCTTTTCTATAGATTTTCTTGCTCTTTCCGTAGATATCTCACTATTTACCGTAGGAGCCACTAAATAATCATACTTAAGCTCTGCCTCGGCCCTGTAGCTGGCAGCCGTAGACTTGACGATCCTTTCCATAGCCTCCGGGATATATTTTCTTAATTCACGGGTGAAGCATCTTGTAGTTCCTTCCAGTACCGCTTCATCGGCCAGGACATTCCATCTTGTACCGGATATGATTTTGCCTACAGTTACAACCGCAGTATCCATTGGAGATACCTCCCTGCTTGCAATAGACTGAAGATTCATTATGATAGCCGAAGCTGCCAGGACTGCATCCACTCCCAAATGAGGCATTGAACCATGACCGCCCTTACCTTTTACAGTGATTTTGAACATATCGCAGGATGCCATACGGGGTCCTGCACCTATGGCTATTTTACCAGCCGGAAAGTTTGCCATGGAGTGTATCCCAAATACCTCATCAACACCATCCAGGGCTCCTGCCTCAATCATGGCTTTTGCGCCCTGCGCCACTTCTTCACCCGGCTGGAATATCAGCTTGACTGTTCCGTTAAGCTCGTCTTTTATGTCATTGAGTACCTTAGCGGCTCCCAGAAGCATAGCCCCATGAGAGTCGTGGCCGCATGCATGCATCATGCCTTCATTCCGGGATTTATAAGGAACATCATTTTTTTCGGTGATTTCAAGGGCATCTATATCGGCGCGCAATGCAATAGTTTTGCCGCTTTTCTTGCCTTTTATCGTAGCCAATACCCCTGTACCGGCCATTGATACATATGGAATGCCCATTTTCTCCAGTTCCTCTTTAATTCTTTGAGCAGTTCTTTCCTCATGCATGCTCGGTTCAGGATACATGTGAAATTCTCTTCGCATGTCTATGGTATACTGTTTGTATTTTGAGGCCAATTCTCTAATCTTCATACACTACCTCCAATAAAATTATTCGGCTTAAATGCTTGACTTCATTTTTGACAATTCAAAAGCTGTAACAAGAAATCAGGTTTTATCACTAGCTTGACAGTATTTTCATGAATTCATCTCCGGTCATTGTTTCTTTTTCAATCAGGTATGAGGATAATAGATGAAGCTTGTCCATGTTCTCCTTCAAAATGTTTATCGCTCTCTCGTGAGCACTCTTAATAATTGCCAGCACTTCTTCATCAATTTTTGCTGCTGTTTCTGAAGAACATGTCATGGAAGAATCTCCTCCCAAATATATATTAGATACTGTCTCCAGCCCCATCATATCAAAGGTTTTGCTCATACCCAACCGAGTGACCATGGCTCTTGCAAGTTTTGTAGCTTGCTCAATATCATTGGCGGCTCCTGAGGTATAGGTCCCGAATACCAACTCCTCGGCAGCACGTCCGCCGGTAAATGTTGCAATTTTATTAAAAGCCTCCTCCTTAGTCATCAATACATTTTCATTCTCCGCTACCTGCATGGTATAACCGAGAGCTCCTGAGGTGCGGGGTATTATGGTGATTTTATGGATCGGTGCGGAATCAGTCTGTTTTGCTGCAACAATAGCATGTCCGATTTCGTGGTAAGCAATAATCTGCTTTTCTTTTGGAGATATGACGGCGCCTTTTTTTTGATATCCTGCAATTACAACCTCTACAGCCTCTTCCAGATCTATTTGTTTTACATATTTTCGCCCATATTTCACTGCCCTTAAAGCCGCCTCATTTACTATATTGGCAAGCTCCGCTCCTGAAGCACCCGGAGTTGCTCTTGCTATTGCATTAAAATCGATATCATTTCCTAACTTGATTTTTTTTGCATGAACCTTCAAAATTGCCTCTCTTCCTGCAAGATCCGGCAATTCCACAGGAACACGGCGGTCAAACCTGCCGGGTCGCAGCAAAGCCTTGTCAAGTGAATCAGGCCTATTGGTTGCAGCAAGGATTACCACTCCCTTTTCACTGCTAAAACCATCCATCTCAGCCAACAGCTGATTCAGCGTCTGTTCCCGCTCATCATTGCTTGCTATTCCCCCGCTGTCACGTTTCTTCCCGATAGTATCAATTTCATCAATAAACACAATACAAGGAGCTTTCGCCTGGGCTTGCTGGAAAAGGTCACGGACTCTTGCGGCACCCATACCTACAAACATCTCGACAAATTCAGAACCTGAAATTGAGAAAAAAGGTACCTTTGATTCCCCGGCGATAGCCTTTGCGAGAAGCGTCTTACCAGTACCCGGAGGCCCCACAAGCAGTGCACCCTTTGGCATTATGGCACCGATTTCCTTATACTTTTCAGGATTATGCAAAAAATCTACTATTTCCGTCAGAGCCTCCTTTGCCTCATCCTGCCCGGCCACATCATCAAAGGTCTTGCCTGTCTCTGCTTCAACATATATTTTGGCATTGCTCTTCCCAAAGGTCAAAACATTGCCGCCCATTTTTTTCTGCAAAGTTCCCGAAAGCAGCTGCCCCATTCCAATGAAGAAAACCAGGGGAAGAACCCATGACATAATAAAATTGGTCAGGGGTGAATTTTCTTTTGGAATTGCCTGTGAAAATTCTTCTATATTTGCGGACAAAAGACGATTCACCAGTTCGGGGTCATCAATTTTTCCAGTTATATATACACTCTCTTTTCCTTCGTCATCAATTGCCCTAAATGCAATCCGATTCTCCTGGATTTCCACTGCTTTTACCTTGCCTTCTTCAATCCGACTTAAAAATGTTCCATAGTCTACCTGTGTAATTTCCTGCTTCATCATAGTCGGAAAAATAAATGCATTCAACAACATCACTATTACCAAAGTAATAATATACTAATAAATAACCGGCTTCTTGGGGTTATTCCGTTCTTTCATTCTTGTCCTCTCCTTGTTTTAATGAATTAATTCTTGTTAACAGTTCATTTAGTTTTTTCAGTCCCAAGATAATTTCTTCAAAAGTCTCTTCCGGCTCATCCTTCAAATATTCAGTAATTATTTCATTAAATAAACCGTTAATTTCCAATACAGTCTCTTTCCCAAGCCTTGTGAGAACCACACGAACAACCCTCTCATCCTTGCGGTTTCTGATGCGTTCTATAAAGCCTTGTCCCTCAAGCTTTTTGCACATCGCTGAAATATTAGCGCCTGCGGCACATATACTATCTGCAAGGCTGCCTATTGTGTGAGACTCGCTGCGATACAATTCCATAAGAATCCTTGTCTGCATCATAGTCAGCCCCCGATTCTCAATAACAGGGTTAAAAGCACTATTCAAACTTTCATTGATTTTCCTTGTATAGTCAAAAATAACATTTTTAAATTCTGATGCCTCCATATTTCTCCTCCATATATAATATTATTCATATATAATATCATTTATGATTTATAATATATATGCTGTATATATAATATTATAAATAGCTATAATTGTCAAATAAAAAAGTCCTAAGCTCCGGCCTGCACAAGCCTTGCTTCGGACTTTTTTAGTGATATATTAATCCAATTGCGCTTTCACGGCTTCAAACTCGTCTTGAATTTCTTCGGATGGCTCTTTTGACAGCAATGAAACTATATAAATAACAGCACAGGATAGCATAAATGCAGGGAACAATTCATAGATTCCCCATACTCCTCCCAAAGGCTTCAGAACCAGCTTCCAAATAAAGACTGTTCCTCCTCCTGCTATCATGCCTGCAATTGCACCTGATCTTGTGACTCTTTTCCAGAGCAGGGAAAACAGCATAATAGGGCCGAAGGTTGCGCCAAAGCCCGCCCATGCAAAGGAAACCACCGTAAAAATGATGCTGTTTTCATCCAGGGCAATTATCATTGCAATTACAGCCAGAACAATCAAAGTAACCCTTGAAATATATAATACCTGTTTATCCGTTGCTTCCTTTTTCATTATGCCCTTATAGATATTTTTAGAAAATGCCGAGGCAGCAATGAGCAGGTATGAATCTGAGGAGCTTATGGTTGCTGCAAGTATTCCTGCCATAATTATACCGGCGAAAAACGGCAGGAAAAAGCTGGTGGACAAGGTTATAAATATACTTTCTGCCGAA